>CANEMG010000070.1 GCA_947428535.1 uncultured Clostridium sp.
ATACTTTCTATTTGCTCTTTTAAATACTTTTCTCCATTATATGTAGCTAATAAAATATCTACTCTTTTTGCTTCCATATAAATCCTCTCTTTAAATATTACAACTAATATTTTTTATTTTTATTATAATACATCTGCAAAGTCTTTTTTAGTTTTCTTAAATACTCTATTTCCCCACATAAATACTATTATAGTTATTATCCAGAATATTAATGTATACATTCCATTACTTTCTGTAATAATTGTAGAGTTTTCCATAAATGCTTGTCTAAATCCTTCTACTAAATATGTAAATGGCATACATTTAAATAAATATACTATTTTAGATCCTGCTCTAAAATCTAGATTCCATATTATTGGTGTAAACCACATACATAATTGTATTACTATTGTTAGTAATTGTGCAAAGTCTGGTACTACTGTTGTTAATGCTGATGTAAATCTTGTTAGTGCTATTATAAAACATATTGCACAAAATAATATATATATAACATTTAAGATATTTGGTATATATCCAAATATTGATGATACCACTACTGCTATGAATATTAGAAATATTCCTATAAAACTTGCTGATGTAAGTGATATAACTGGTATAATGTCTACTGGAAATACAACCTTTTTTACTAGATAACTATAATTTCTTATCGAATTGCTGGCTGTAAGTATTGCATCACTACAAAACATCCACATTGACATTCCTGGTAAAAACCACACTACATATGGATACTCTCCTGCACTGTTTGATTTTAAAATATATTGAAATACTATTACATATGTTATCATAAATACAAATGGTTGTATGAACCCCCATATTGTTCCTAAGCTTGTATTTGCAAATCTATTTCTAAAATCATTCTTTCCAAGTTTTATTGCTATTTTTCTATTTTTAAAAAGTATTCTAAAAAATTCCATTTCTTTTCCTTTTTTACCCAATAATTTTTCTTTTGCATTATATCATTTAAATCCATATTTTTCAACTTTTTCTTACGTTTTTAACTTGAATATTATAATTTCTAAAAATATAGCGCTCTCAATATAAAATTAAGAACGCTATTATAACTTTTTTAATTTTTTATATTTCAATTGTATCTCCTACTCTTCCTGTAACATCTGATGTCAAAGTGACAACAGGGCGAATACCAATATTGAAAACACCATCAGCATAACTAGGTTTTATCCCTTCTTATAATTTACATATTATTTTTCTCATAATTCCAAGCATCTCTACAAATATCTTCTAAAGTTTTTTCAGTTTTCCATCCTAATTCTTCTAAAGCCTTTGAAGGATCTGCATAATATTCTGCTAAATCTCCAGCTCTTCTATCAACAATTTTATAGTTTACTTTTACATCATTTACTTTTTGGAAAGTATTTACAAGTTCTAAAACACTTACCCCTTTTCCAGAACCCAAATTATATATTTTAAGCCCATCTTTCATTTTTTCTAAAGCTTTTACATGACCTTTAGATAAATCTACAACATGTATATAATCTCTTACACCTGTTCCATCAGGTGTTGGATAATCATTTCCAAAAATACTTAATTGCTCTAATTTTCCAGAAGCTACTTTCATAATATATGGCATTAAATTATTTGGAATTCCATTTGGTTCTTCTCCAATTAATCCAGACTCGTGTGCTCCAACAGGATTAAAGTATCTAAGAATTGTTATATTCCAGCTATTATCTGAAAAGTATAAGTCCTCTAATATTTTTTCTATCATAGCTTTTGTAGTTCCATATGGACTAGTAGTTTCACCTCTTCCAAATTCCTCTTTATATTTAGGAACACCTGGATCACCATATACTGTTGCTGAAGAACTAAATACTATTTTTTTTACATTATGTGCTCCCATCACTTCTAAAAGATTTGTTGTACTAATTAAATTGTTTGAATAATACATTATCGGTTTTTTTACTGACTCTCCAACAGCTTTATATCCCGCAAAATGTATTACGCTATCTATATCTTTCTCTTCTACAAATATTTTGTCTAATTCATCTTTATTTGTTAAATCACATTTATAAAATTTTATTTTTTTTCCTGTAATTTTCTCTAACTTTTCTAATACATTTTCTTTACTGTTATAAAGATTATCTGCTATTACAACATCATAATTTGTATTTACAAGTTCAACCACTGTATGTGACCCTATAAATCCTAATCCGCCTGTTACTAATATTTTCATTTTATAGCTCCTTTTTTTTCTAAATTTATTATTTTACTAACTTATTCTTTTAATTTTATTATTTTGCAAGCTTTACTAAATTATAATACTTCATTTTATTTACTTTGCAACTTATAAACTTCAAAATTAGGTGTTTCATTTATTTTTATAAAATTATAATCTTCCATTTTCCCAGATAATGGAACTGATTTTTTAGTTACTACATAATTACAATTATTTTGATTTGCTTTTTTAGAAATTTCTTTTGCATCTCCAGAATTTAAAGCTTGTACTATTTCATTATCTAGATAAATTCCTTGTGGTACTCTTCTATAAGCCAGTTCAATAGTAGCATCAAATTGTCTAATATGTGCAATCATTGTTTCAGGAACAATAGCTTTCTTATAATCAGATTCATCTAATCCAATAATTTGTGTTATAAGTAAATTCTCATCTGGAATTTTATATGGATTCCCTACTTCTACATAATTCTCATAAACATAAATATATTTTCCACTAACAATAATTATTAAACATATACTTATTGCTATTATAACTTTTTGTATTTTTCCTTCACTTTCATTTATAACTTTTACTGCTGCATAGGCTATTGTAACTCCAAGTGGTATTATCCAAAATACCCTCCAATAAACACTATCTGTAAATATCGGTCTTATAATTCTATTAAATACTGGATTTAAAGTTATAATTAGTGTAATTATTGAATAATAAAACATAAAATTTTTTATTTTCTTATTTTTTTCTCTAAAACCTATATATATTATAGACACTAAAAATAATGCAATAAACATTCCAGTTCCCATAAACTGTGAAAATGTTTCTTTTATTACTTCTATGTTTTCTTTAAACATTTTTTCACCTCATCTATTACTTCTCTTATTTTATCTTAATTATCTATCCGAAAAAATATATTCCACCATAAAATATTGCAGGAAGACAACAAATAAAACATAAAACTAAATTTTTTATTCTAATAAGATTTTCTTTATTAATTAAATCATTATATTTTACTTTAGAAAGTTCATATATTAAAGACAAACTCATTAGCACTATTGGTGGAAGTGCTATTCCCATAGTTGTTGTAAACACCCCTCCTAAAATTGTAATAAATAATATCAAACAACTTCCAAATTTAAAATCATTTTCTTCTGCAATAATAAACATTAGCCAAACTGCTGGAATTATGATATTAGCTAAAACTGCTTTTCCTTGCCATATGCGGAATAAAAGAAAAGTAAAATTAGTTCTAACTGAATAATTCCCCCATATGTGCAATATACACATTATTAATAAAAATGTAAAAACTTTTTTCTTATCTCCATCAAACAATTTATTAGCAAATACTGCATAAATCATATATGCAAGTGGTATAAAAACAATTGGTAAAATTGTGTGAGCTGTAATTGCTGGATGCATTTTTATTAAGTCAGATACTATAGCTATATATAAAGGAAATGGGCCTAATCTATATCTTGCTGCTAAATGTTCTCCTTCTTCTGAACCAGTTTGTGCAGAATATTTGTATAATGTATTAGTTTGAATTGCTGTTGTTGCAGTTGCTACATAAGTTGCATCATCTCCATCTTCATGCATATATTTTACTAAAGGATAAACTTGAAGCATCACTAATATAATAGTTAATATTAGTAATATTTTTGGAACTTCCTTTAGAAATCTACCTATTCCCTTAAAAATTCCCTTAATATTAAAAATATTAACTATCACAGACACAATAGATAAGCTAGCAACTATAATAGTATATAATTTCATTAGTCCTGTAAAGCTTTTACCATAATGAATCATTGGAACTGAAATAAGTTCACATATAGCAAATTCTGATATTATTCCAACTATAAAAGCTAATACAAGATTATTTTTTTCCTTTGACAAAAATATTCTAAGAACCAATAATCCTATTAAAACTGGTATTACAAATAAAATAGCTCCTGTATATATTGTTCTATATAATCCCATTATTCATTTTCTCCTTTTTCTAACTTTATATAATCATCTGTTGTTTCTAAATTTTCATCAATTATCTCTTCATCTTGAGAATATTTATCTACAAAATCTATATTACTTACTTCTTCTAATCCTTGATTTTCTTCTGCATTATTTGGATCAAATTCTATTTTTTTAAGAACTACTTTTTTCTTTTCTTGTATACTATTTGCATGTAGTAATGGAATACTTATAAACATTATTAAACATACTGTATCTGCACAACCAATAGAAAACCTTCCTAAACTTTCAAATGCACTATATATAGCATAACTTATAAATGCACTTATATAGAGAGTTTTAAATTTATTTTCTATATTAGATCTTATTACTTTTACTATAACCCACATATAGAGAGAAATTAAATAAACCACTTCCATAATTCCGCCTGTTACTAACATATCTACATAAAAACTATGGAATTGAGTAATATTACCATAATTTTTTACAGTTTCTAATGCTTTAGTACCAACAAATCTTCCTACTCCAAAAGCCATTGTTTTATTATTTTGGTTTACTAAATCTATACCTATTTCCCAAATATCAGATCTTCCTGTAAAATTTTTTATACTTTTTTTTCTAATAAATACTGTTTCTATTTTTTGTACAATTTCTGGATGATTTTCATAAACTGTTTTAACAGATATGCCACATAAAATAGCGAATAATATAAATATTAGAAGTTTATATCTTATTTTTATTTTTGGTGTAGTAACAAAAAATAAAAATATAAAAATTGCTGTACATAGCATTCCTGTTCTAGAAATTGTAAGAACCAAACTAATTCCAAAAATTATTAATGGAATTATATACCTTTTTTGTCCATATTTCATTATTAAAAATATATTTGAAATTATTGAAATATATAAAAATATAGCAAATTGGTTTCTATGGGCAAAAAAACTTTTTGAGCCAGCATATTTTTCAGTTACATTTGTTCCAAACAAAGATAATATTTCTTGGTTATATATAATAATATTCGCTATACATGCTACTACTCCGAAGCCAAACTACTCCCTTAAAAAAAACATATATGTTCTTCTCGTTTACTTCTATATTAAGTAATGCTATAAAGAAAAATGCTATATTTATCGCAATACAAATAATGTTTGCAAAATCCATAATTTCATAATTTCCACTCTTATAGTTTGGAACTTGAATCCAAAGCATAATTCCTGTTGTTATTAATAGTAAAACAGATTGTATAACTATATTTTTGCCAAATTTTATTTTCTTAAATAAAAACACAGTTAAAACTATGCATTCTATTCCAAAGCATATTGCCATCTCTTTAACACCAACACCATTAGAGGTCTTAGTATTATAATTAGCCATAAACAGTGGTATGTAATTTAAAAGTAATATAAGAAACAAAATAAGTGGTAATTTATTTTGCTTTCTTATTTTCTTTGGAATCATCATTTTGAAATCCGTTCCTTTCTCACTTTAGGAATCTCGCTATTACTAATAATTTAAACATTATCTTCTTTCTTAGAAATTACTAGTAATAATATAAAAAGTCCCCATAATGTGATTTTTGAAATCATATTTGCTATTGCAAATCCTGTAAGACCATAACTTTTGCTAAAAAAATATCCAAGTCCTATAAAGATACAAAAATATCCTATATATGTTATAAGTAATTTATTTGTATTACTAAATTTTAGTAATACTGATTT
>CANEMG010000071.1 GCA_947428535.1 uncultured Clostridium sp.
TAAATTAGGAGGTGCAAAATGAAAAGAACATACCAACCAAAAAAAAGACAAAGAAATAAAGTTCATGGTTTTAGAAAAAGAATGCAAACTAGAGCTGGAAGAAAAGTTTTAAAAGCAAGAAGAAATAAAGGAAGAAAAAAAATCTCAGCTTAATTAAAAAAAGAGGGCAATTATAACGCCCTTTTTTTTCTAACAGAGATTTTTTAAATCTTTTGAAAACAAAGGGATAGCGGTTTTTATGAGTAATAGTTTTATTATTTATAAAATATTTTTTTAATTATTATTTATTTTTCTTTTAGTTTTTTATTTAATAATTTTTATTAAATTTTCCTTTAATTATAAGAAAGGGGATAAAAATATGAAAAATACTATAATGATGAAAAAAAACTATGAATTTAAAAATCTTTTTTCAAAGGGAAAATTTTATTATGGCCAATATATTCATATGTATATAAAAAAAGGAACAACAAATTATAATAAATTAGGAATAGCTGTTTCAAAAAAGCAAGGAAAAGCAGTAAAGAGAAATAGAATAAAAAGGCTAATAAGAGAAAATTATAAAAACTTTGAAGATAGAATAGAGAAGGGAATAAACATTTTAATTATTATAAATAAAGAAAAAGATATTAAAGAAATAACATTTAAAAATATTGAAGAAAATTTTTATAGTACATTGAAAAAAGCAAATGTTTTGGAAAAATAATATGAAAAAAATAATTATTTTATTTATTATTTTTTATCAAAAAAATATTTCTCCATGGCTTGGTACGAATTGTAAATATCAACCAACATGTTCAGAATATACGAAACAAGCTGTTGAGAAATATGGAGCGATAAAAGGATTAATAAAAGGAATAAAAAGAATTTTAAGATGTAATCCGTTCTCAAAAGGTGGATACGATCCATTAAAATAGAGGAGGAAAATATGTTTAATTTTTTTGCTAATATATTTGGTTATTTGTTAAATTTTATATATTCTTTTGTAAATAATTATGGAATTGCTATAATTATTTTTACAGTTATTTTAAAATTAATAATGTTGCCAATTTCGATAAAGCAACAGAAAACAATGAAAAAATCTGCAAAATTACAAATAAAAGTAAAAGAAATTCAAGAGAAATATAGTAATGACCAAGTAAGACAAAGTCAAGAAATGATGGATTTATATAAAAAAGAAAATATGAGTCCATTTAGTGGATGTTTAAGTTCAATTATTCAGTTTATAATAATACTATCAGTATTTTATTTAGTAAGTAAGCCATTAACATATATGAAGCATGTAGATCCAACAGTGTTAGACAACTATGCAACAGAAATTGCTGAATCATCACAAGATGCTATGAGATACAGAGAAATATCTATTATAAAAGAAAAAGGAAGTGTTGATGAAAGTGTTAATTTAAATATGAACTTTTTAGGTTTAGATTTAAGTGATGTTCCAACACAGAATTATAAAGAATGGAAAGTTTATGTAATACCTGGATTATACGTTATAACATCTATATTCTCAACAAGTTTAACTATGAATGCAAATAAGAAATCAAAAGAAGAAAAAGAAGTAGAGAAAGAAAAAGTTGAGCAAGGAGACAAGCCAAAAGAAGCTGATGCAATGGAAGAAATGAATAAACAAATGAAGTTTATGATGCCATTTATGACAGTAAGTATTGCTCTTATAGCTCCTCTTGGATTAGCATTATATTGGTTTGTTAGTAATTTACTTATGATATGTGAAAGATTAGTTATAAATAAAGTTGTTAAAGATGAGGAGGAAGAGTAGAAATGGATAACAAGGTATATGTATTTGAAGGGAAAACTTCAACAGAAGCAATAGAAAAAGGATTAAAAGAATTAAAAGTTTCAAAAAATAAAGTAGATATAAAAATTTTAGAACAAGAAGATAAAAGAAGTTTTTTCAGTATCTTAACACCAAGAATCGTTAAAATTGAAATGAAATTGAAAGAGAATGTAGAAGTAAATGAAGGTAAAGAAGAAAAAACAGAACATAAGAAATCAGTTAGAACAGAACCAGTTGATAATACACAAGCAATAGAAAATATAAAGAAGTTTTTAGATGAATTACTAGAAAAGATTACTATAGAGAAGTTAGAATATAAAATAAAAGAAGAAGATAATATAATAAAAGTAGATATAAAAGGAGAAAATACAGGATTTTTAATTGGATATAGGGGAGAAGTACTAAACAGTATTCAAACAGTAGTATCTAATGTAGCTTCTAAATCTAATAAAGAAAAAGTAAGAGTAGTTGTAAATATTGGTGGATATAGAGAGAAAAGGGAAAAGGACTTACAAAATTTGGCAACTAAAATAGCAGGAACTGTTATAAAAACAAGAAAACCAATAACTTTAGAACCAATGTCAGCATATGAAAGAAAAATAATTCATACAAAATTACAAGAAAACAATAAAGTTAAAACACATAGTGTAGGAGAGGAACCTTACAGAAAAGTAGTAATTTCATTAAAATAAATTATAAAATTGAAACAGCGTTTGTATACGCTGTTTTTTTATGGAAAAAGAGCCACAGAAGTTTTCTGTGGCTCTTTAGGATTTTAAGCGGTTAGATGCTTGTTCCTTTGGCAGTTAAAAACCTATTCTCTTATATGTTTGGGTTAAACAAAGAAGTTCCTCGGAAATTCCTTTGTCTAATTGCCAAGGCAACATACGCCAAGACCAATTATGCCCGCCAACTGTTCCAGGGATGTTTATTCTTGCCTCGCTGCCTAAGTCCAAAAGGTCACCTATCAGCACAATTACTAATTTGGCAGGGGTGTCGAATGCTGAGCGAATAGCACAAAAGCTCACTTTTTCAAATTCTCGATGATTTATATACTTTAAAGCAAAGTTATAATCTTGATCATTTAAATCATATAAAGAGCCTTTGAATGTTGAAGAATCGTGTGTTGAAAGATATCCAACGCAGTTTTCCGGCCAGTTAAGTGGAAGGTGAATGTTGTTTTCATGTTTTTGAAGCCCAAAACTCATAACTTTCATGCCTGGATATCCTGTTTCTTTAACGAAATTAACCACGCTATCATCGATTATGCCAAGATCTTCAGCGATAATAGGAATATCGCCAAGTTCTTCTTTTATGGCATTAAAAAGAGCCATACGTGGGCCTTCTACCCAATTGCCTCCTATAGCATTTTCGGCATCTGAAGGGATTTCCCAGTAATCCTGAAAAGCTCTAAAGTGGTCAATCCTGATAACATCTGATGTTCGAAGACTTTTCTTTATTCTCCAAATCCACCACTTGAATTCATCTTCTTGATGGACAGGCCAATCATAAACAGGGTTTCCCCAGTATTGACCGGTTTCTGAGTAAATATCTGGCGGAACTCCCGCAATTCCTCTAGCTGTCATATCTCGGTTTAATTTAAACAGCTTGGGATTTACCCATATGTCAGAACTGTCAAGTGATGGATACATTGGGATATCGCCAATGAAGAAGATGCCGTTTTTGTTAGCATACTCTTTCAAATCATCCCATTGGCTGAAGAAGAGATACTGTAAAAATACATAAAACCGTATCTCATTAGATAAAAGTTTTCTGTATCTCCGTAATTCTACTGGATCTCTCCTTTTTAAATCCCAACTTGGCCATTCCCAAAGAGGTTTGTGATTAAACGCATCTTTCAGCGCCATAAAAAGAGCGTAGTCAGGAAGCCAATCTTCATTTTCTTTTTCAAAGTCCTCAGCCATATCAAGTATATCTTGAGGAGCATTATTATATGCTTCTACAAAAAGTTCTTTCAAGACTGATTCTAAGAGCTCATAATCAATTTTTGTGGGCATCGAAGAAAGTTTTAAATCAGCTATAGAAAGAGACTCCTTACTAAGCAAGCCGCTTTCTACAAGAAAGTCCAAATCTATAAAGTTTGTATTTCCTGCTGCGGTAGAATAAGTTTGATATGGGCTGGCGCCAGGGCCAGTAGGACCGAGAGGCAATATTTGCCAGTAAGTTTGACCGGTCTTTTTTAAAAAATCAACAAACTCATAAGCTGCTTTTCCGAGCGTACCAATTCCATGTGGTGATGGAAGAGAGAAAATAGGCATTAACACGCCGCTCGAACGCGTTATCCGATGTTTTACACTGTTCATAGTGTAACCTCCTTTATATTTTTTTGTAGAATGTATTATAACACGAAACATTTGAAAATGCAATAAAAAGCAGGTTTTAAAGAATAAATAAAGTTATTTCTTTCAATATTGCAAAATTATGTTGACTATGATATAATAATCATTGATTCTTAGAGAAAGTATAGGAGGAAGAAATGAGTACTATTGCAGCAATTTCAACAGCGCCTGGAATAGGTGGTATAGGAATTATTAGAATGAGTGGTGAAGATTGTTTTAAAATATTAGAAAAGATATTTAAACAGAAAAAACCTCAAGATATAAAAGATATAAAAGGCTACTCAATTAAATATGGAAATATTGTAGATAATAAGCAGATAGTTGATGAAGTATTAGTATCTTATTTTAAATCTCCTAATAGTTATACATCAGAAAATATGTGTGAAATAAATTCTCACGGAGGCATAGTTATAATGAATAAGATATTAGATATATGCTTAAAAAATGGGGCAGAGCTTGCAGAACCAGGTGAGTTTACAAAAAGAGCTTTTTTAAATGGAAGAATGGATTTATCACAAGCAGAAGCGGTTATTGATGTTATAAATGCAAAAACAGATAAAGAAGCAAAAGTATCATTAGAACAGTTAAAAGGAAATCTTTCAGAAAAAATAGAAAAAGTTAGAAAAATGATAATTTCTGTAATGGCAGATATAGAGGCTACTATAGACTATCCAGAATATGACTTAGAAGAAGTTACTAATACAAGAATATTGTCTATTCTAAATGATGTAGATAAAATGTTAGATTCTTTAGAAAAAAGTTTCTATAATGGAAAGATTTTAAGAGAAGGGTTAAGTACAGCAATTATAGGAAGACCAAATGCTGGGAAATCTTCTTTATTAAATGTTATTTTAAATGAAGAAAGAGCAATTGTAACTGATGTAGAAGGAACAACAAGAGATACAATAGAAGAGTATATTTCTATAGAAGGGGTTCCTTTAAAAATAATTGATACAGCAGGAATTAGAAATGCAAGTGATGAAGTAGAAAAAATAGGTGTAAAAAAAGCAAAAGAAATAGCAGAAAAAAGTGATATAGTAATAGCTATTTTTGATATAAATAAGTGTTTAAATAGTGAAGATGAAGAAATACTTAAACTATTAGAAGATAAGAGTGCTATTATAATATTAAATAAAGTTGATTTAGAAAGAAAGGCTGACTTAAGTAAAGTAAAAGAACTGAAAAAACCAATAATAGAAATGTCAACAAAAACTAGAGAAGGTATAGATGACTTATATGAAGAAATCTCAAAATTATTTAAGTTAAAAGAAATTGCAAATGATGGTGAAACTATTGTAAGTAATATTAGACATAAAAATATAATAATAAATTCTAGAAAAAATTTAAATATGGCAAGAGAAACTATTATTAATAATATGCCAATAGATATAATATCTACATATTTAAAAGAAATTATAGAAGAGTTAGGAAAGATTACAGGAGAAACAGTAACAGAAGATGTTATTGCTGAAATATTCTCGAAATTTTGCTTAGGGAAATAATTTGTTCCACGAAAAACAAAAAACGTAGGTTTATAGATTTTATCCACAAAATCTAAATTTAATTAAGGAGATCTGTTAATAAAACAGAAATAGAAAGATGAAATATGATGCAGGAAAATATGATATAGCAGTTATAGGTGCAGGACATGCTGGATGTGAAGCAGCTTTAGCTGCAGCAAGGCTGGGACATAAAACGATTTTGTTT
>CANEMG010000072.1 GCA_947428535.1 uncultured Clostridium sp.
ATATGGTATATTAAATTTTTCTAAACTTTTTCTTGTAATTGCTTCTGTATCACAATTTTTAATATTCATTAATCTTGCTGTAATAAAATCTATTGTATTTCCATCTTCTTTTAATTTTTGAATGATTTTATCTGCGTTTGGAAGCAATGTACATTCTTCTAATACATTTTTATAATATTTCTCAAAAAAATTAAATTTAGTAGTATTATCCCAACCATATAAAGCTTCTAAATAATATCTATTTTTTATTACCCCAAAACTTTCTCTATTACTTGGTTCTCCTGATATTTCTTCTTCAAATATATCAGCATATTTTAGCATCTGTTTTATTGTAAAAACTATTGTATCATCTATATCAATTCCTATTTTCATTACTTATCACTCCTATTTTTTTATTATACAATATTTATATATATATATATCTATATTTTTAAAAAATTTAGCAAAGCTTTTATATAATATAAAAAAACAATCAACTTTTCTATTGATTGCTTTTGGTACCGATGGTGGGACTCGAACCCACATGGTTTCCCGCTGGATTTTGAATCCAGTGCGTCTACCAATTCCGCCACATCGGCATATGAAATATTTAGCTCGATAATTATCTTAACATATATAAATAATGTTGTCTAGTTTTTTAACAAATTTTTTCAAGACTCTTTTATTCTTATGTAAACTGTGATATAATCTTTATATTCTCCGTTGGTACCGCGGATCATAATTAGAGTACCCAATTATTACTTATATGTCTTAGTTAATATCAAGACATAAATAATTATAATAAGGAGAGAGACTATGAAAAAAGATCGGAAATCCTCTATATTACTTAATCCAGTTGATGAAAAACTAATATGTATAGCTCTATTCATTATAGCTGGTGGTATAATTGCTTTTTTTCTAGGTGACTTAGCATCTATTATAAAAGAAGAACCTAAAAGCGAAATTCATGAAGAAGTCGAAGAAACTCAAAGCAAAATTCATAACGAAGTTGAAGAATTTACCGAATCTGAAGTATCTTGGATCTATGGAGAGGAAACAGGTGTCTCTGGATTGATACCAATATCCTGTACAAGAGTAAAAAGCCTGTATACTTATACTTTTTATGACCCAGAAACTGGCATTATGTACTATCTTGTAAAAGATGGAAATAATTCTGCTACAGCAAGTGGTTCCGGAGTTCTGGAAAATCCTGATGGAACCCCTCGGATTTATGCTCCTTATCAGAAAGACAGTGGCGACTAAGCCACTGTCTAAAATTTTTCTTTATACTATATCTTTTTTAAAACTTGTTCCCTCAAGTTTAGTAATATTAAATAAATCTAATATTGTAGCTGATATATCAGCATAAGTATCTCTTATTCCTATATCTACATTTTGTTTTAATTTCTTACCATAAGCTAATATTGGAACATATTCCCTATTGTGATCTGTACTTGGTGTACTAGGATCATTTCCATGATCTGCTGTTATAATTAAAATGTCATTCTCTCTTAAGTTTTCCATTATCTCATGTAACTTATTATCAAACTCTTCTAACGCTTTAGCATATCCTTCTATATTATTTCTATGTCCATATAACATATCAAAATCTACTAAGTTTACAAATACTAAATCTTCTTTGGCATTTTTGATTTCATGTATTGTTTTTTCTATTCCATCTGTATTACCATTTGTATGTATGCTTCTACTTATCCCTCTTTCAGAAAATAAGTCTTGTATTTTTCCAATTGCTAACACTTCTTTATTATTTTCTATGAAAACATCTAACATTGTTTTTCCAAAGTCTTCTGCTTCAAAATCTTTTCTATTATATGTTCTTGTAAAATTGTCTGCATTAGTTCCAATAAAAGGTCTGGCTATTACTGTTCCAATTCCATAACCTTTCTCATCTATTATATCTCTTGATATTTTGCATATTCTATATAGTTCTTGTACAGACATCACTTCTTCGTGCATTGCAATTTGTAACACACTATCAGCTGATGTATAAATAATTGGCGTTTTAAAAAGTCTGTTCCAGAACCTTTTTTATTACATATAAACCCCTGTATACCAGCTCTTCTTGATATTTCATCTAATAGCTCTTTGGGGAATCCCTCATAATAAGTTTTAAATGGTTTATCTTTTATAAAACCAGCTATTTCCCAATGACCTACTGGACTATTTTTACCTTTTGTTTTTTCTGCTGCTTTTCCAAATATTCCAATTGGCCTTTCTTCTTTTTCTTTAATTGTAAGTCCTTGTATATTATATAAACCAAGTTTTTTCATATTAGGAATATTTAAGTTAGAATTATAATATATTCCTTCTAAAGTATTGCTTCCTGTATCTCCATATTCATCAGCATCTGGTGCTTCACCCACACCGAAACTATCTAAAACAATAATAATTGCTCTATCTATCATTTGTAATCCTTTCATTTATTTTATTTTTTTAATTCAACATCATATTCATATACAAAAACATCTTTTGATTTTGGTAATATTAAATTATTACTTTCTGTAAAATATTTATTTGTTCTAAATTTATTTTTTTCAACAAGTTTAAAATCAAGTTTCTTACAATCTATAAATACACTTGAAGATGCATCCATTCCAACTGGTAAAGTTTGATTATTATTATCATAAAAAATTATATTAGAATAATATAGTAATGGTAATCCTGCTTTATAATTTATTTTTATTAAATTAAGAGCTCCTTCTCCATCATCATCATATTCTTCTAAAGCATTTTCAACACTCATATTATAAATGTCAAAAGATTGTTCTTTTACTTTTTCAGTAATTTGTGAAACTTTATATAAAGAAAAATCATACTCTGCTTTTAATTTTGGTGTTGCTCCCTCTAAAAATGTAATAATTGTTTGTAATTTTTCTGTAAAATCAAATACATCTATTTTTTTATTTATATTTAATATTTTAAATTTACTTTTTTCATTTTCTCTATGTCCTCTACTACCTATATATTTTACTTTTCTATTATCATCATCTACGTTTCCAAATATATCAAATGTTTCACTATCTATATATAATCTGTTACTATTAAATTCTTCTTTTAAATTCTCTAATGTTTCTTCTATTGCATTTTTATTTAAATCATTTTCTCTAAGCATGTTTATTAAACTTAGTACTTCTGTTTTAGCAACAAATAAACTATCCATTTCTTCTTTAGATAATTTTTTTCGTTGTATCTCATCAACTTTAGTACCTAATTCATCAAATTCACTTTGATAATCAAATACTCTTTTTAATTCTTTTTTATAATCATCTTTTTCTCGCTCTTCTCCCATTTCTAAACTTAACTTTTCATCTTTATTAGAGAATTTCCAAAAATCAAATATACTTTTTCTATGTTTATCTATTTCCTCAATATATAGATTTGCATTTTTTACTTTTGAAGTTATATTTTCTAATTTCAATTTTAATGCTTTTAAATCTTGATTTAAATTTCTGTAATTTTTTTCTCCTTTTTCTAATAAAGAATGGATTGTTACTAAATCTTCAATTGTATAATACTTTTTACTCTTCATCGCTGATTGTATTGCATCTATTCCTATTGCTTTACTTTCAAAGTTATTTTCTTCCTCTTTAATATTCCCATTTTGTGCAATTATTTTTTTATTTATTTTTGGTGATTTAAAGAAATATTTTACTTTTCCTATAAAAGTTTTTTTGTACTCTAAGTATGTAGAAATCTCTTTTTGTTTTATTAAATATTCATCTTCTTTTACTTTTACTTTGCTTTTTATTTCTTCTAATTCTTCTTCTATTTCTTCTATATCATTATTTTGCTTTTTAATTTTTTCTTCTGCTTCAAAAACTTCATCTTTTATAAAATCTGTTAGCATATCATAAGTTAATTTTTGCTCATCTCTATAAATTTCCAAAGCATTATTGCTGTTTATTCTCGTTGAAAATTGAAAGTGACTTTTTACTTCTGTTTGCAATATAAATAAAGCCTTTAATAATTTATAAAATTTTATTGCTTCTTCTCTTGTTGATAACTTTACTTTATAAAGACTTTTTACATTTTCATATACAACTGTTTCTCCTACTATTTGTATTGATAAATTATTAGCTTTATCAAATACTTCAAAAGTTAATGCCCAATCTTTTGTAAATAGCCATAAATAATTCTCTAAATCTGCTATTTCTGTTCTATTTAGATATAGTTCTGTATAATTCATTGAGTTTATTGGTACATAAATTCTAGGAGCAATTTTTTTTCTTATATTATTTATAAATTCTATTTTGGATTTTAATAAATAAAAAAATTCTCCAAAAGTTTTCTCTTTTGAACATACTAACATAAAATATCTTCCAGTTGCTTCTGAATAATATATTTGCCACATATGATCTTTTATATATTTTACTTTAAAAGGTTCTTTTCTCTCTAATTCTTTTTGTGTAGTTGCAACAGTTTCTATTTCTGATACTTTAACAGAACTAAGCATCTTTAAAAAAGTTGTATACCTTTCTATATCTTCTTCATTTTCCGCTGGCAAAATATATTTATGTAGCGGCATTGCTTTTGAATATTTTTCTTTTAAAGGATCTGTTCTCAAACATGGAGTTATTAATATATCTATTTTATCTATTGGAACAAAACGAAAAACTTTGTGATCTTTATCATTATTTAGTCTAGACACATTGAAATTTAAAGGTGTAAAATCTAGTAATTCATCTGGTATCTGGTTTAAGTCTAAATTTAAATAATTTAATTTCTTTTGTAAATCATTTTTTGCTACATTTTCCACATTTTTTCCCCTTTTTATTTTATATCTACTATTTGCTTATTATATAATATCAATCACATTTCTTCAATACATAAAATCAAATATTTTTTAAAATAATTTATTTCGTAAAACTTTTCTATAATAGATCAAAAGAGGAGATTTTAAAGATTGTAAAAGACAAAACTTATTGAAAAAATAGAGCTTCACATATACAATATGTAAAACTCTATTTTTTAATTATATTTTCTTACTATCTATTTCTTCTTGAATTTTATTTACAAAATCATCAAAATTCATTTGACCTATATCTCCTTCTTTTCTAGCTCTTACTCCAACTGCATTTGCTTCTACTTCTTTTTCTCCTAGAATTAACATCTATGGTACTTTTGAAAGTTGTGCTTCACGTATTTTGTATCCTATTTTTTCTTGTCTGTTGTCTAATTCTACTCTATATCCTTTTTCAGATAATTTTTTTGTAATAGATTCAGCATATTCCTTTTGACTATCTGATATAGGTAATACTTTTATTTGTACTGGTGCAAGCCACATAGGGAAAGCTCCTGCAAAATGCTCTGTGATTATTCCTATAAATCTTTCAATACTTCCAAAAATTACTCTATGTAGCATAACTGGTCTATGTTTTTCTCCATCTTCTCCAATATATGATAAATCAAATCTTTCTGGCATTTGAAAATCTAATTGTATTGTACCACATTGCCAATCTCTTCCCAAACAATCTTTAATATGAAAATCGAATTTTGGACCATAAAAACCTCCAACTCCTTCATTTAATTCATATTTTCTTCCAAGATCTTCTAATACTTTCTTTAATGAATTTTCAGCCATTTCCCATAGTTCATCTGAACCCATAGAATCTTCTGGTCTTGTTGATAGTTCTATTGTATATTCAAAACCGAACTTACTATATACTTCATCAACAAGTCTTAAAACTCCTTTAATTTCATCTTCTATTTGACTTGGTAAACAGAAAATATGTGCATCATCTTGTGTAAAGCATCTAACTCTAAATAATCCATTTAATTGTCCAGATTTTTCAT
>CANEMG010000073.1 GCA_947428535.1 uncultured Clostridium sp.
CATTCCTCCTGCTCCAATTATTCTTTTTACATTCAACTTTTTATTTATTACTAAATCTGTAATAACCTTAAAAGTTTGTATTATAAACCATAATAAAAATGGTAACCATATACATTTATTACTTACTATTTGACTTAAAATTTGCATAACTAATACTATTCTTCTGGAATGAAGTTTTCCTCCTTAATTTCATTTTCTTGATTTATTAATATAGTAATTCTTTTTTCAGCATCTTCTAATTTTGAATCACATTTTTTAGAAAGTTCAATTCCTTCTTCAAATAATTTTACTGATTCATCTAAAGATAATTGCTCCTTTTCTAGTTTATTTGTTATTTCTTCCAACTTTACAATTAACTCTTCAAAATTTAATTCTTCTTTTTTAGTAGCCATTTTTATTTCCTTTCTTTATATAAACATATGTCCCCAATTGGTCACTAGTATTCTACTGTAACACTTTTTGTAGATAAGTTAACCCTAAAATAATTTCTTACTGTTGCTGTTTCTAATGATGTTACTGCTATTATATATTCTCCTTCTGTTGTTACTGAGTCACAAGAAAATGTTACTGTGCTATCTTCCCCCCAAGTTTGTTTTACAAGTTCAATTGCTTCCTCTTTTTTATTTGTTGTTCCAACATCACTATCTTTTTCATAAACACCTTGACTTTGATATACTGATGTTGAGTCTGGAAGTGTCGTTGTTTCTTGTGATGGTACTTGAGCTCCTTGAATATATTGTGCCGGTTCTTCTACTGGATCTTCTACTATATCATCTACTATAACCTCATTTTCTACTGTGTTTTCTTCTTGCATTATTTCATCTTCTTGATTAATATTCTCATTTACAACTGGATTTTCTTCTTTTTTATTAGTTGTTTTTTCATAAGCAAATACACAAACTGCTAAAACAGCTATAACAACAATAACACCTATAATTATTTTATTTCTTTTACTCATACTTTCATTTTTACTAGATTTCCTAGTAAATCTCCTTATATGTATTTAGATTTTTAGGTTATCTATAAAACCCTAGCTTTTGCATTTCCATCTTGAAACTTTAAACCAATTTCCATGTCTTTTTTTAAATCTTTTACTTTAGAAATAATTTTTCCATCTGATTCTGTTACACAATATCCTCTTGTTAAAGTTTTAAGAGGGCTTAAAGTATCTAGTTTAGTTATTAATTTTCCTGCTTCTAATTTACAATCTTTTAGCTTTTTTATCCCTGCATTTTCTATTATTTTTACATTTCTTTCAATTCTCATATAATAATCATTTATTTTTTGATACGGCTCTTTATATACTCTAGAACTCAAACATTTTTCATATCTTAGTCTCATAAGTTCTGTTTTCCCTTTTAGAGCCATTTTCAATCTTCTTTTATATAAATTTATATCGTTTTGTAATTCTGAAATATCTGTAACAGCAAGTTCAGCTGCTGCTGAAGGTGTTGGTGCTCTTAAATCAGCAACAAAATCTGCTATTGTAAAATCTGTTTCATGTCCAACTGCTGAAATTACAGGTAGTTCGGATTCATATATACTCCTTGCTACAATTTCCTCGTTAAAAGGCCATAAATCTTCTATTGAACCTCCGCCTCTTGCTACAATAATAACATCTGCCAATTTTTTATTATTCATAAGCTTTATTGCTTTTGCTATTTTCTCTCCAGCTCCAGTTCCTTGAACTGGTACTGGTAAAAGTCTTATATATACATTTGGATTTCTTCTTGTAGATACATTTATTATATCTTTTATTACTGCTCCTGTATTAGATGTCAAAACTCCTATTATTTTAGGCATAAATGGTATTTTCTTTTTATGAGATACTTCAAATAATCCCTCTTGTTCCAATTTCTTTTTTAACTCTTCATATGCAGTATATAAACTGCCCATTCCATCTTCTTGCATTGCCTTACAATATATTTGATATACCCCATCCCTTTCAAAAACAGATACAGAGCCTAATACCATTACTTTCATTCCATCTTTAGGAACAAAATTTAAAGTAACAGTAGACGATTTAAACATAACGCATTTTATTAGAGAAGTTTCATCTTTTAAAGTAAAATACATATGTCCTGTATAATGATGCTTAAAATTAGAAATTTCTCCTTTAACAAATACGCTATTTAAATATTTGTCATCTACTACTTTATCTTTAATATATTTATTTAACTCAGCTACTGAAATAGGGTTAATTTTCATTCATTTCTCCATTTAAATTTTTTTCTTTAACTACACTTGCAAGAATTCCATTTATAAAAACTGGTGCAGATTCATCTGCATATTTTTTAGCTAATTCTACAACTTCATTAATAGCAACTTTATAAGGTAAATTTTTATATACCATTTCATATATTGCCAATTTTATTAAACTTAAATTGATTTTAGAAATTCTATTTAAACTCCAATTCTCTTTTAGATTTGACTCTATTAGATGATTTATTTCTTCTGCATTTATATTAATTCCTTTTTTTATATCTTTTAAATACTCTATAACTTTTTTGTCTGTTATTTCATTATTTTCTATGAATATTTCGAGTTGGTCATCTTCACTAATTTTCTGTATTTCAATTTCATAAACAAGCTTAAATGCCAATTCTCTCATTGCAGATCTTTGCATTGTTTCCTCCTAAAATCTATCTATAAATTCTTTCAATTTTTCTTTTACACTATCTTTATTCTTTTGAACGTAATTTCCTACAAATATACCTACTAAAACTATAACTATACATACTAGTAATTTATATAATTGTGAAAAGCATAATATTAAAGCAACTATTCCTCCTATTGTAGCTCCACCATATTTAGCAACAAATTCATTTAAATCTTTTTTATCATTACTATTTTTCATAAATTACTCATCTCCTTTTTCTTCTTTTTCAAAATTTTCATTTTTTTCTTCTTCTATCTTTTCTTCATTAGGAGCTGGTAATCCCTTTACTTTTTTTGAAGTAATATTTTTTATTCTTATATTTACTTCTTTCACCTCTAAGTCTGCTGTTTTCTTCATTGTTTCTTTTATTTTTGTTTGTAACTCATTTGAAATATCTTTTAGCATAACATCTTTACTTACTATGGCTGTTACAAATATAATTAAATTTTTATTTTTATCTAATATTGTTCTACTTGAAACTGTTTCTGCTCCTGGTATTTCTTTTATCACACTAGCTATTAAACTTTCTAAACTCTCTTTTGAAATAACTAATTTTCCACTATTATTTTCAAGAACAATTCCATCTTTTCCATTATCTTCTGCTTTGCTAGTAAAAAATAAACCTTTAATAGCTAAAAGCATTAGTACTGCTATAACAGCTATTGTAACTTGAAGTGCTGTTTCTCCTGATGGAATTTTATTAATTTCATCTACTATCATATCTATTGAGATAATACCTGTAATTAATAAAATCATTGATATTGCTATTATAAATATTATTATTGAAAATATTTTTAGTGCTAATTTATCTAAAAATTTCATATTTATTCCTCTCTTTATTCTTCACTTACTTCTTCATTTTCTTCGTTTTTTTCTGTTACTGCATGAACTCCTTGTACATGTACATTAACTTCTAAAACTTTTAATCCTGTCATATTTTCAACTGATTTTTTTACTCTTGATTGAATTTCAAAAGCAACTTCTGGAATTCTTGCTCCATATTCTACAATTATATTTACATCTATTTTAGCATCTTTTTCTCCAACATCAACTTTTATACCTTTTGCTAGATTTCTCTTTCCACTTAGAGCTTCTGTAATTCCAGCAAATCCTCCTGCCATCCCATAAACTCCTGATACTTCTGAAACTGCTATTCCTGCATATGTTGCAACAGCTTCATTAGCTATTTTTACAGTATCATTTCCCTCTACAGAAATTTCTTCTGTAACTTCTATTTCTTGTTTATTTTCTTCCATAAAATTTATCCTCCTTAATCTACCATTTTAATACAATTAGTATATCAATATAATCACTTTTTTACAAGCATTTTATCAATAAAACCTTTACAAAATTATAATTTACAGTTTATTCAAATTTATCTCCTACTAAAACCTTATTTCCTCTTAAAAAGTCCTTTACATTCATTCTTTTAGCATTTTCACCTTGAATTTCAAGAACTGAAATTATTCCATCTTTTGCTTTTATAAATAATCCTATTTTTTCATTTGCTAAAAGTACAGTTCCATTTTCTTTTTGAAAATCATTTAAATCGTATTTTTCTTTTATCTCGCTTTCTTCTAATACCCTAACACTCCAAAATTTTATTTTCTTTTCATTTAAAAAGGTATATGTTCCCATAATAGGATTCAATCCTCTTACTAAATTTTTTATTTCAATACTTGTTTTTAAATTCCAATCTATTTTTGACATTTCCTTATTTAGCATTGGTGCTAATGTATACTCTTCTGGCTGTTTTATTCTATTAGCTTTGTTTTCTTCAATTTGTTTTATTGATTTTAATAGTAATCTAGCTCCTATTCCAGATAATCTATCCCATAAATCTCCTGTTGTTTCATCTTCTTCTATTTCTACTTCTTCTTGCAAAATAATATCACCTGCATCCATCTGTTCATTTAAATACATTATTGTCACACCTGTACTTTTGTCTCCATTTAACACAGCCCATTGGATTGGAGCTGGTCCTCTATATTTTGGTAACATTGATGGATGTACATTTATACATCCTAGCTTAGGAATTTTTAAAAAAGATTTTGGCAAAATCACACCATATGAAACTACACATACTAAATCTGGTTTTAATTCTTTTATTTCATTTTTAAATTCTGTATTATTTGTTACCTTTTCAGGTTGAAAAACTTTCAAATTTTTAGAAATAGCATATTCTTTAACAGGTGATGCTACAAGTTTCATTCCTCTTCCTGATGGTCTGTCTGGAGTTGTTACTACTCCACAAATTTCATATCCAGAATCATATAAGTTTTCTAAAGATTCTTTTGCAAAATCTGGTGTTCCCATAAAAAGAATTTTCATTAAATATTTTCCTTTTTTTATATATTTAGGTTTTTAGGTTGCCTATACCTAATACTATTTATCATTTGGCACAACTGTTTCTAAAGTACCTGGATGAACTTTCTCTGTAAAAACAATTCCATTTAAATGATCTATTTCATGACATAAAGCTTGTGCTAATAAAACTTTTGCTTTAATTTTTATTTTTTTTCCATTTATATCTAATGCTTCAACAATAACTTCTTTAGGTCTTGTAACTTTCCCATATTGGTTTGGAAAGCTCAAACAACCTTCATCTACTTCTTGAGTTCCTTTTTCCTTTATTATTACAGGATTTATTAGTGTATATTGTGTTTTATCTTCATCATATAAATCAATAACTATTATTCTTTTAAGAACTCCTACTTGAGGACCTGCTAATCCTACTCCATCCCATTTATGCATTGTTTCCATCATATCTTGTGCAAGTTGTTTTATTTTATCATCTATAACTTCTATTTCTCTAGATTTTTTTCTTAATATTTCATCTTCTTCATATCTCAAATTTCTAATAGCCATCTTTTTACCCCTCTAACTTTATAATTTTTTCTATTATATCATCTATATTTCTTCCACTTAATTTAATAATATCTGGAAGATAATAAAAATTAACTGTTGCATTTAATAATTCTTCATCAGTATTTTAAAAATTTATTTTCTTTAATATTAACTCATACTATTGGGATTTATATCAACAACAATACTTGTATCTTT
>CANEMG010000074.1 GCA_947428535.1 uncultured Clostridium sp.
ATGAAATTAAACTAGAATCGTCATTAGTCTTTTCATATCCTTTATCTTTTAATTCTTTTATTAAATCAATAGTTCCTTGTATTGGCACATACCCACTTAACCATATCTCAGACAACTCTTCAATTGTGGCATTTATTTTCAATATTTCTTTTGCTCTTTTCCAAAATTCTGAGTGTGATATTTCTCCTTTTCGATAATTAGTTCCTAATTCCCCTTTAAAAACTTCGCCAACAATAACATCATCTAAATTCCACATACTACTTATTGTTTCTATTGCTTTTCTTGTTCCATTTGTGAAATAAACTCCGCCTAAATCAAAAATTATTGTTTGTATATTTAGCATTTAATCCTCCTAAATATATTTTACTAATTTATAATACCATCCTCTTTCATCATTAATACACTTTTTCGTGAGAATCTTCATCTTCTGAGATATTTATAAACTTGTTATTCCATATCAAAAACCCCTTATAAAAAATTCTGTAAACGTATGCTAAATGTCTTACATTTACAGAATTTTTATTTGCTACACTATCATAGTTATCTATACAACTTTATGCAAATTAAACATTAATACAAATTATTTCTCTATAATAGCAGTAACTTCTATTTCAATCTTTGAGCCACTTCTAACAAATCCACCAACTTCTACCATTGTAGAAATAAGCATTGAATTTTTAAAAATCTACTATTATTACATCTGCTTACATGTTAATTTTATTGGCTGGGGTAGTAAGATTCGAACTTACGCATGTCGGAGTCAGAGTCCGATGCCTTACCGCTTGGCGATACCCCAATATTAAACATTAATATTATATAACTTTAAGGAAAATTTTACAAGTTTTAGAAAAATTTTTTTACTTAATTTTTAAAATTTGTATAGACTTTTTTTGTTTTTTTGTATATTATATTTGTATCGTATTTTTTAGGAGGTCATTATGTCTAAAACAATAAAATTATTCTTAATATTATTTTTAATAACAATCTTAGCATGCAATTTTAATTTTGTAAATGCCACTTTGGCTAATAATACTTCTAGAAATGAAAGTATAACTGATACAACTACTGAAACTGAAGATGAGGAAGAAAACGAAGTTGTAAATGAAACTTCTAATAGCGGGTTATCTACATTATCTCCATCATCAGTAACTAGTGTTTCAACAGTTAATAGTTATGAACAAGCAAATTTAGAATTAAATAATATATTATGTATAATTTTAATTGCAATTGGAGTACTTATTATATTATTTGCAATTGCAATTTTAATAAGATTAAAAAAATAACAAAAAAGTATTATATAAAATTTTCACTTTATATAATACTTTTTTTGTCCTACTAACTGTTATTCTGTGTTGCATAATACCATATAGCAGCAATTATAATAACAGCAGCTACCGCTAAAATAATCCACATCCACGTTGTTGTTGTCATTGTACCAAACCCGTTATTGTTATTTGTTGTTCCTTCTGTTACTGTTCTTGTTACATTATAATTTCCATTATCTCTGTTTACATTATTTACTCCATCTTTTACCATGTTTCCAGCATCTCTAACTCCATTACCTACTCTGTTTGCACCATCTCTTAAAGTATTTGCTGTATCTCCTACAATATTTCCTGAAACTACATTTTGAACACTATCTCCTGTTTTATCAACAGATTGCATAATTTCATTTCCTAAATCTATTGAACTACCTTCTTCAGCTGCAAAACAAATTCCACAACATAGAGAAAGGATTATTATAGTGAAAACACATATAAAACTTTTCTTTGCCATAATATTTCCCTTTCTAGTTTTAAAGAATAATTTGCTTATATACTGTAAAACATTTTGTTAAATAATAAGCAAAATATATGAAAAAATTTTTCATATATTCTTATTATTAATTTTTAAGAAAAAAATATGCTAGCAATATTTGAGAACATTCCAATTATAATGTAAGTTTCATAAAAAAACAAAAAGGCAAAATTTTCCATATTAAGCTAATATGAAAAATCACCTTACAAAATCTATACTTTATTACTTATATTTATATTTGAAATTTTTACTCCTAATTCTCTTTCTACAATATTTTGAATTTTTGAGATTTGCTCTTTATTTAAATTGGAAGATTTTACTACCACACTCACAATATTGTTATTTATCAAAATTACAACATTTTCAAATCCTTTATTTTTTATTAAATTTTCAGCTATCATTATTCCATTTTTTGTTTTGGTTATATTTGAAATTTCCTGTACTGCAATTGCTCTTTGATCTGAAGGAGTATCTGATGAATTTATAATTTTTTGATATGTTTCTAACATTTCAGAATACATTCTATCTCTTTCAATTTTAGTTTCTTCAAAATAATTATCACTTGGTTCTTCTATTTTTTCTTCATTTAATTCATCATTTGGAACCACTCCAGCCTCATTAATCGGCTCTGTATTTACTAACTCAACATCTCCTATATTAACATCATTTGTTTCTGATGAAACTTCTATACTGCTTTCTTTATTATCCATATTAGAATTGAAATATCCGAACAAATATTAGCAAAAATGCTACACAAGTTAAAAAAATTTGTTTTGCTCTTTCTTTATTTATTTTCAACTTTAATCATCTCCCATCTCAAAAACTTGTATCTTATGAGCCAATATTCCTGTTACTGCTTCAACTGCTGATATAATATTACTTTTTACTGTACTATCATTTGCTCCTTGTGCTGTAATTATTGCTCCTTCGACTGTCGGCATTATCATTTTTTCTGTTATAACATTTGATGAACCATCTGTTATAACATCTTTTTGATTGTTTTGTGTTTCAGTTGTTCTAGTTCCACCAGAAGTATCTTTTTCTTCAACTGTACTTGTACTTGTGCTAACATTATAAATAGGAACTAAAGTACTACTTTCTGAATATGTAACTAAAACAGAAACTTTACCAACTCCATTTATTTTGCTTAAAATTTTTTCCAATTTTAACTCTAAATCATCGGAATTGTTACTAGTACTAACTGTTTCTGTTGCAAGTTCTACTCCTGTTTCATTTTTATAATTTTTACTACTTTTATTATCACCTTTTAATATCTTATTTATTACAATTAAAGTTATTACTAAAATAACTAAAAATGAAACCAAATTTTCAATTCTTTTTTCTTTATTGTTAAAAATCTTTTTTATTTTTTCTAACATAAATATTCTCCTTTAACCAGTTTTATATAACTAATCTTTTATCTAAATATTATCTTTTCTTTATCTACTAAATAATTTTCGACTAAAAATTTTGTTATATCATCATACTTTATTTTAGGTTTAATATTATCTCCAATAATAACTGGATCAACATTTATAGTATTTCCTTCTTTTTCTGTAACACTTATTTCAATACTTTCAATATTTTCATAATTTTTATCAACTCTTACAATAACAGAATTAACATTATATCCTAAATCTTCAATTTCCTTTTTAACAGTTTCTTCAATTCCTAAAATATAAACATCTTTTATATCAGTATCTAAATTTATAGATGCCTCTTGTGTTTCCAAATCAAAAATATTTTCAAAAGTAAAATCATAATCTATTAACTTCAAAATCGGATTTATTGTGACAAAAATAATATATACACCAACTACTACTTTAACATATTTTTTATTATTTCCCTCTGGAATTAGTAATTCAATAATTACAGAAATAATTATTGCTACTATTAATCCTTCACACCATCCTTTAATTATTCCTATCATTTATTTTCCTTTACAAAAATTTATCTATACATAAGTGCACTATTAGTAATTTTAAGAACTATTGTTATTCCTATAATAAACATCACTGATACTGAAATTAAAATAGCAAGTAAAATTTTATAGCTATCTGCAATTTGGTCAATCAATTTAACTATTTTTACATCTGCTACAACTTCACAAACAGCTGATGTCATTTTAAATGCAATCCACAGAATAAGAACTCTTATAATAGGAATTAACACTATTCCAGTTATTATAAAAACTCCAATAATTCCAACAGAATTTTTTAAAACATTACCACAACCTATTACACTATCAACTGTATCTCCTAAAATTTTCCCAACTACTGGTATAAAACTTGAAACTGCTGCTTTTGCAGTTTTTCCTGTAAGTCCATCTACTGAACTACTTAAAGTTCCTTCTAATGATAAAGTACAAGAAAAAATTGTTAGTACTATTCCTAGTATCCAAACTATAGATGATTTCAAAAATTTTGATAGCCTGTCTATTTGAATTTTATCAGAAATATTTGAGATAATTGAAATTGTTATCGCAACTAATAACAATGGAATCAGAAAATTCATTATAAACATTCCAATAAAATTAACCATAAATATTAAAATTGGCTGTACAACACTACTTGTTATAATAGTTCCAGTTGTAAGCATCAAAGTTATCATAAGTGGTATAAGTAAATTCATGAATTCTACAATATCTCTTATGCTTTCTTTTGTTACATCTAATATCGAAACAAAACTACTTGTAATAATAGTAACAATTATTAGGTATTGAACAAAATAAACTACTTTACTAGAACTTGAATTTCCAAGATTTTCTATAATAGCTTTAAAAATGCTATGTATTATAATAACTACAACAACACTAATCATTAGTCCTATGGCTGTCCCTATTTCATTCAAAAAAATATTTCCAATATTACTAATTTCAAAAGCATTTCCTATATTTCCAGATATACTTTCTGAAAACATTTTAGAAATATCTAAGTTGGGAAAACTACTTTCAGTATACTTTTTAGCAGAATTTAAAAATTCATTAATTCCAAGTGCATTTGTTTGAGAACTTAAAATTTCATCCATCTATTTCTCCTATGGTAAAAGTTTTGTAAGCGTGTCCAATGTTGTTGAAATTACAGGAATAGATAATGATATAACTATTATCTTTCCTCCAAAATCTATTTTATTAGCTATTGAATTTTCACCTACATCTTTACAAATACTAACTGCATACTCAGTTAAAATAGATATTCCTGTAATTTTAAGTAATAATGATATAAAAGCATTATTGTAATTTGAGTTACTTGATAATTCTTGAATAAAATCTATTATTGAGCTTATTGTATTCATTGAATAAAAAATAATTATTGCTCCACCTATTAAAACAGCATATAAAGCATATTCTTTTTTAGTTTCTTTTAATATTATTGTTACAATTAAAGTTAAAAATCCAATACCTATAATTTTAACAATTTCCATTATAAATTAAACACCGTCCTAACTGTTTCAAATAGCGAACTTATTTCTTTTACTACTATAGTTAAAACAATTACCATCCCTGCTAGTGTTGTCATCATTGCTTGATCATCTCTTCCAGCTTTAGTTAAAATTTGATGCAAAACTGCAACTAAAATTCCTACACCTGCAATTTTTAATAATAAATCAATATTCATAACCTTCTCCTATATTAAAATTATACAAATTCCTATTCCTAAAACTATTCCCATTGTTTTATATAATTTTACATTTTTATTTTTTTCTAGTTCAGCTTTTTCTATTTGTTTTTCAATTAAACCTTGTGTTAAAGCAATTTCATTTACTTGTCCCTTTATATCAGTTTTTCCAAGTAGCTTTCCTAACATTTTAATTATTTCTTTATCTTCTTTATTCAAATTGCTTATATCTTCATCTATTGATTCAGACCATGCTTCATAAATACTTTCATCTTTTTGCATTGTCATTAAAAATAT
>CANEMG010000075.1 GCA_947428535.1 uncultured Clostridium sp.
TTTGGAGCAGATACAACTCAACAAGTAGAAGATGTTGAAATTTATGAAACTTTAGATTATCTTGAACAAATGGGATATGACTTAAAAGGATACGGATTCTTAACTGACTATGTAGGAGATAGTGATGATGGTGTTGAAAGAGATGATGATGGTAAGATATCAAATGCAGAAAGCCAATTTATATCATCATATTTAGTTTCAGATAACTATGTATATACAATAAAAAACTTTAATCAAAAAGCTTCAAATCCTATAGCAGCAATAGGACAGCATTTAGCTTCATTATTTACTTTAGGACAAACAAATCAGTTTTGGTCAAGAGGTATGATAGATATATGGCTAGATGGTGGAGTAGTTGGAAGTAGATCTCAATATTACAGTGTTTACAACTTAGGTAGTATAAATGTAGACATGGAAAAGAAAGAGTTAGAGATAAAAAGAGGATGGTTTAATAATTCCATGAAATATAACTTAGATGGTTGGACAGGAAGATATGGAATGCCAATAGATTTTTTAATATCTGTTCATTTAGCAACAATGATGCCAGACTTAGCATATGATTTGTCAACAAGTTTTGAAACAGTAATAGATCTTATGCTACATCCAATAGGTGGAGGAACTGGAGATCAAAATACAGCAATTGGATATTATAAAATTGGAGATAGCTATAAATCATATGATGATTTTAAAGAGGCAGCAACATCAGGAATTACAGGTTCATTAAATTCTTGGAGAATAAGTAAAAAAGAAGCCAAAGCTATTATGGATGAATTTGGGATAAAAAGTCCAGAAAACTGTATGGGTACATCTGGTGTAGGAGAAGATAATGTTGATAGTGGAACTAAAACTCAAAAACTTGATTATGGTACAATGGATGTAAAATGTATTGGTGATTCTGGATATGATGATGATGATAAAGGAAAAGAAAATAAAAAAGCAGTAGTTGATGCATATAATGAAGTTATGAATACATTAAAAGGATATGGATTAACTAACGAAATAGCAGAAGGTGAAGGATTAAAATTAACAATATCTAGTTTTGATGAGTATAAAGAAATGTTAGAAGAAAAATCAGAAGAAAATCAAGATTCTGAAAGTGCACAATATTTTTATAAAGAACCTTCTAGAAGTTTAACTAAACAGTTAACTTGGCAAACTGATGATGATGGGTATCAATCGTATACTGCAGAATTAACATTAACTTATAACAACTATTCTATGAGTATAACTTCAGCCACAGTAGCAGGCGGAGGAAACACATTTAATGTTTTTAATAATATGTCAATAACATATAATATAATAGGAACTTGGACACAAGAAAGAATAGATGAATGGATGGAACAAAATAATGTAGATGTTCCAGAAGAAGCAAGATGTTCACAAGTAGATGGAGAAGAAGTTTGTTCAGCTTGTAGATCATATGTACAAAAAATATATGATTATTTAAAAAAAGCAGATGTTTCTAATTTAGAAATATATCAACCATACATAGCTAAAGTAACAGATCACTGGTACAGAGATGTATATTTTGTATCTGACCCTGGGAAAGAATTTGTAGATTATGATTATGATTATGAAGCTGTAATGAAGGAAAGATGGACTTTATACGAGACATATGGTTCAAGTAATCCAGATAAAGAGGGAGAATATAAATTATATGAAATAAATGACGATGGTACATATAAGAAAAATGGTGATGATTATGTATTATTTGATGGAACACAAGAAGAAGCTTCATCAGCAGGAAAAAAAGTAGCTAAAAAAGCTAAAATGAAAAAAATATCAGATATGTCCGATGATTTAAATTGGCAACAAGTAAGTGGTTTATTATCTGCATATAAAATAGAGGGTGTAACTCAAGAGGACTTCCAAGCAGTTTATCCAGATGTTGGTGAAGATGATAAAGATTATGAAATTAAGAAAAATGTATTTGTTGCTATAAGGACAACAGGAAATGTAACTCAAATGGGTGAAGGTCAAAGGACAGAAACTAATCCTAAGATTAAAAAAATGTTTTTAAAGAATAGATATTTTAAATATGATGGTTCTCAGGAAACAGCTGAGATAATAACAGCTTTAAGGAAAAGTATAGACTCAGAAGGATATTATGGACCAGTAAAAGGTCAAAACTTTAGCGGAGATGATGTAGATTATACAAAAACAACAGCAGAAGTTGATGGAAAAACTTATAAAGTATCAGATTATTCAGGAGAAGTATCATTAAATCAAGATTCTCTAAATGCTTTCAGTATGTTAGAAAATGAACATACATTAGATGCAGATTACATATATAGAGACTTTAAAGAATTGGCAGTAGAATTAGGTTACTTTGAAAAAGAGGAATTAACAGATGAAACACCAAGATTATTGCAATTTTTAATACCAGAAATAGGTTCAGGACCTTCTGCAGGAAGTGAAACTTCTAGTAATGTAAGTGGAGAAAATATAGTAGCAGCTGCTGATAGAGTTTATGAGTATTGTAAAAAACATGGATATATTTATGAAAATAATAAAAACGCAAGTGGACTTATAGATATAACAAGAGAAGATGGTACATCAACAATCGGAACTAAATCAACTAACTGTTCAAGTTTTGTTGCTGCTATACTAATAGAAGCAGGTTTTTATGATAAGGATGCTTTTATTGAATCAAATGGAAAATCTTGTATGCCATATGCTAAAGATTTTTGGAGATTTGGCAAAAGTGGTAGCGAGATGGGAGTGAAAACAACTGGAAGTGAAAGAAATCATAAAAAAATGATTGAACATATGAAGCAAAAGTGTTCAGAAATGGAATTAGTACAAGATAGTTGGGATGGTAAAAATGATGCTAGACATCCTGGAAAAATTGATAAAAGTAAGCTTAAAGCCGGAGATATATTGGCAGATGCTCATAATGCAATAAGTGATGTCGGAGGCCATGTTGCAATATATGATGGAAATGGAAAAATTTATGAAAGTAGTGGTGGTGGAGTTTATCACAGGGATTTTAGTGAAGATAAGTTTTCAAGAGTATTAAGAGTAACAGGTGGAGTAAGTGGAGATGGAGCAGGATTATCTGGATTCCCAAATAGAGCAATAGACAAAAATGAGCATGAATATGGAACAATGATACATTCAAAAGGAGACATAGATGCAAATAAAGCCAATACTTTAAAAAGTTTGATAAAAGATGCAATTGTAACAGCAGCAACTGAGGAAAGTAGTGATGATAGTAGTCAAGAAGGAAATACAGTAAATGGAATTTCATCTGAAGCAAGTCAAAGGCTAGATGAAACTGTTAGTGCAATAACAGCACAAGATAATACAGATAGTTTATTTGTAAAAGTTGGTGTAATTACATCAGATGATTCATCAAGTTCATCTTCTTCATCAAGTTCATCAAATACTTCAAGTAGTTCAAGTTCATTATTATCACTTGAAGAATGGTGGGAAGAAACCCAAAAAATGTTTGATATTTATAAAAGTGAAGGATGGGTATATTCTGATCATGGAGCAGGAACAAGTAAAGGATGTAATGCAAACAAAACTTTTGAAGAGGCTCACGATAGTGGACATCATGATGTAGACTGTTCAATTGGAGCTTCATGGATGTTACAAAAACTAGGTGCATTGCAAGGATCTAAAACATTTGCATCAGGTCTTGGAAGTGGAGGAACTCTATCTGGAGAGTGTGCTCAAGACTTAATAGATGCTGGAGCAGATGCGTTTGTACCAAAAGGAAGTGTGGATTTTACCAATGCAGCTAATAATGGAGAATTAGAACCAGGAGATGTCTTATTTTATGATGGACATGTTAGTATATATTGTGGTGACAGTTGGGAAGGAGGAGGAACAACATTTTGTTGGGATACAGGTGCAGATAAGGGAATTCAAGGTGGTGGACCAAGAGATGATTCATGGGAAGACAGACCTATAAAATTAATAGTTAGATTTCCATTAGGTAATTCAACCAAACGTGAAGGTAAACCATATGAAGGATATTTAGGAAATGAAGCAGTAGTATCACCTGTAACAGGAATTTTATTAGAATATGGAACTTATGATGGAAAAGAAAAAGATTCTGTAACAGGAGAAGTTTATAGAACTAATATAGATTTAAAATATGGAACAGGATTACTTAAACCTACACCAGAAAATACAGGAGATGAAAATAATACTCAAACACAAAATACTGTAAAAACCGAGGGAAGAACTCAAGTAGATAAAGTAGGGTATGCGAAAATATTAGTTTTAGATAAAGAAAATTACAAAAAGATTGAGCAAAAATTACTGAGTGAGTCAAGATGGTCAGACAGCTTTTTAAGTAGTAATGGAAAATATAGGGATATAAACGATTTAACTGAAAAGCAGATAACTGATAAAAATAATCCTTGGACAGACATAGATAAAACATTATATGGATATAAAGAATTTGCGGAAAGTTATGAAAATTATGGAATAGCTGGAAATGTAATATATATAGAAGGATTTAAAGCAGAAATGCCAGATGAAGAATTTGATATAGAGGCTGATGCAGAAACAAAATCACCAAAAGGAGAAGAAATAAAAATATCAGATTTTGAAAAAGTAACTATGAATAATTTTTCTGGTGGAAAAATAAGTGATTCTGAGGATTTATTAGAATCATTATATGAAAAAGATAAAGACTATAAACTAGCAAGTAAAAAGGCAACAGAAAAATTAAAGGCAGAAAATATTCTAAAAGAGACAGCAATTTCATCATTATATGTAAATGGACTAAAGGTTATAAAAGAAGGAACAATAATAGGAAGAACAATAACAGATAGAGAATTGATAGTTGATTACAGAGAAGAAAATTATGAAGATTATAGAACACCATCAGATGCTTCAAATGATGATTCTGCTTCTGAAGATTCAAGCAACAATTCAATTTCAGATACAACTGAGTCAAAGGATAAAGTAATCGGAAATTATTTAAGAATAATAATGAGAGATTTAGATAAAACAGTAGTAGAAAATGTTGAAGATTATATGAAATTAGATGATGTTGGAGAAGAAGAGGAAAAGGGATTAGATACAAAATTCCCAGAAGTTTTCTTGTTCTGGTTAGGAGTTTTGGAAGAAGGAGCTTGTGAAGGTAAATATGATCAGGGCGATTACTACGGTTATGAAGTTTTAGCTGATAATGCTGGAAATACAACTGCATTTGGACTAACAGCAAGTGTAGCTGGACAAGGAAAAATTCCAGAAATGTATCCAGATTTTGAGAAACATGTGAAAGAAGGAAAGGTTCCAAAAAAAGAAGCACAAGATGTATTTGTTTTAGCATTAGAAGCAGCAAGAGAATATATTATTGGAGAAGATGGTTCAGGAGGTAAAATAACAGATACTACGAAATTATCTGAACCAGAATTGGATGCATTGTGTGATTTATATCATGCTAGCCCTTCAGAATGTCAACAAGTATGTGAAATTTATAATTCTAGTAAAAATTTAACGGTAGCAGACTTTGAGAATCATTGGGGAACAAATACAAATTACGAAAAACAATTAAAATCTAGAGCACATTGTAGAGGAATACTTGCTACTGAAGAAAGGTATTTGTTATATAATGCTAATGAAAAAGAATGTGAGTTCTTATCTGAAACACCATGGACAGAATTTTGTGGAGGTACACCATCTACCCAATTATATATATTAAAGTTGTGGAGGAAA
>CANEMG010000076.1 GCA_947428535.1 uncultured Clostridium sp.
GCTAAAGGTGTTACTGCTCCTGGTTTTAAATTTAAATATTTCATTAATCTTTCTTCTGAAGCAAAACTTAGCTTTGTACTTCCTATTTTAGTTGCTAAATCTACTAATGGTACTCTCTTTTCTTCTGGAACAACAATTAAAAAATGTCTTTTTCCTTTTTGATCTCTTACAAATAAATTTTTACAAATTTTTGCTCCTTCAAATACATCTCCCAAAGCATCCATATCTTCAATTGTAAATACTGGCTCGTGTTCTACCTCCTTATATTCAATATTTAATTCTTTTAATTTGTCTAATACTTTCTCTCTCATTTTATTACTCCCTTCTATTTTAATTTTTAAAATTAAAAAATCCATCTCACCCACATAGGGCGAAATGGATATATTCCGCGATACCACCTAATTTAATCAATACTATATTTTAATTTATTACTGATTATCTCTTTTCCTTTTAACGCTAGGCAAAGCGAGCTATTTTACTTTTATTTCAAATAACCAACTCTAAGGTGATAATAAATAAACTATTTTCCTACAAACCTTTCACCAAATAGTTTGCTCTCTAAAGGTTTTACTTTTATTTATCTTGTCCTTTTCATAGTTTTTCTTTATGAATACTATTATAATAACATCATTTACATAATCTTGTCAATATTTAATTTTAATATTTTAAGCCAAATTTTTCATAATTCCTTTAGCTGCCTTTCTTCCAGCTGCTAAAGCTCTACAAACAGTAGATTTACTTTCAGTATTATCTCCTCCAGCATATACATTAGAAATATTGGTCTTTCCATCTTCATCTATTCTTATATATCCCCAATCATCTAATTCAATACCTTGGCTTTCTATTAAAGTTTTATCTGGTTTTAATCCAATTGCAAAAACTATTGTATTAGCTTCTTCTTCGAATTCTTCTGCACCTGGTTCATCAATTGCTTTACCTTGCATAATTACAGTTTTTATACAATTAACTGTTTTAATATTTCCATCTATTTCATTTGCTGAAATAACTCTAGTTAATTCTTTAAATTCTACACCATCTTCAATCGCTTCTTCTAATTCAATTTCTCTAGCTGGCATATGCTCTCTATCTCTACGATACAAAATCTTTACTTTTTTTGCTCCCATTCGTACTGCAACTCTGGCAGAGTCCATTGCAACATTTCCTCCACCTATTACTACTACAGTCCCTAAGTCTTTTAAAAATGTTTTTTCACTATATGCTCTTAAAAACACATCTGATTTATAAACATTTTTTAATTCATTTTCAGATAAATTATATGTAGATGATTTAGCTGCACCAATTCCTAAAAAAACTGCATCATATTTATCTGATAATTCTTTTAAAGAAATATCTTTTCCTAATTCTTTATTTGTTATAAAATTAGCCCCTAAATCTTCTAAAGTTTTTATAACTTTATTCACTATATTTTTAGACAATCTAAAATCAGGAATTCCATATACTAAAATTCCTCCTGGAATTTCATCTTTTTCATATATATCGACTTCATATCCATTTTGTAATAACTGTGATGCACATTCTAGTCCTGCTGGTCCTGAACCAATAATGGCAATCCTTTTTCCATTGCTTTCTAATTTAGTTAATTTACTTTCATAATTATTTTCTATTGCCCATTCATTAACAAATTTCTCAAGCTCCCCAATACTTGTTGGATTTGACTTTATACCTCTTATGCAACTACCTTCACATTGCTCTTCTTGAGGGCAAACTATACTACAAATATATGAACATATATTATTTTCCTGTAATATATCATATGCTTTCTTAAAGTTTTCATTTTTTACTTCTGTTATAAATTCAGGTATCTTAGTTTGCATTGGACAACCTTTTATACTACAGGGTTTATTTTTACAATTTAAACAATATTCTGCCTTTTCTTTTATTTCTTTCATTTTATCCTTCCTTAATTTCAACTACTTCATTTACTGCATCTATTTTCATTATTGCAGATATAACTTCATTCATATCAAGATTTTCTTTATATCTTGCCATAACTTTTAAACAATTTATATTTTTTTCTTTATCTATTTTTAATTTTGTTAATTCTAAATTATTATCAATTAAGACTTGTTTTACATCATTAATAATTTCTTTTGAACCTTCTGAAAAAATTTCTAAATCAATATAATTAAAATGCTCTAATTTGTCTGATAAAATATGTGAATATGATAATACTGCATATACAACAGCTGTTGCAATAATAGCTCCTAAATAATATCCTTCTCCAACAGCTAATCCTATACAAGTTACTGCTAATAATCCTGCCGCTGTTGTTAAGCCTTTTACATTAAATCCATCTCTTAAAATTGTTCCAGCTCCTAAAAATCCAATTCCAGATAACAATTGTGCTGGTATTCTTGTTGGATCTGCTCCTGTCTTTAAATATAAATATTCTCCACATATCATTACAAGAACTGCACTTATTCCTACTAATACATGTGTTCTAAATCCTGCTGGTTTATTCCAAGAAGACCTCTCAAATCCTACAAATCCTGATAAAAAAACTATTAAAACTAATTTAAATAAAGTTTGAACTTCTTGTATTTGGCTTATAATTTGAATCCCACTTAATATTGTATTCATATAACCTCTCTTTCTTTTGTAAATTGCTTTTATTATTTTACCATTTATTTGCAATTTACACAATAATTACTTTAAATTTTAACCATTTGGTCAAAAAAATTCTCAGCATTTTAACCTGAGAATTTTTAATTTTATTATATTTTATATCTATCTTCTTCGAAACTTTCTTCTTTATCTTTTTCTGTACAATATTCTATATATTCATCCATATGTTCTACTCCATATTTTAGAGCTTTGGCAAATCTAATTTCTTTTTCTTCTTTCTCACTTTCTTTTTTATGTATTCTATTTCGATATTTTTCATATTCCGGATCATTGGTTTTGAAATCTTTCCATGCACATACAAAATTAGAAATATCTCTTGTTGCTCTAAGTTCCTTTAAAATTTGATGCATCTTTTTACTTGATTCTTCTGAAAAGTCTTCTATATCTGTTCTATTATAAAATATGTTTCCAATTGGATATGGTGGTCCTTCTACTGGTTCTGGTATTAAATAATATCCTGGCTTAGTTTTACCTTTATCAGTTAAAATTTCTAATGCTCCATATACTGTATCTAAAACTGTTGCTGGTTCTTGAAGATGATGCTCTCCTTTCAATCTCAATAAATCTGGCAATGTCCAAGATTGACTATTTGCAAACATCAATACAGGAAAAACACCTCTTTCTTTTAAGAATTTTACAGAATTTAACATATCTTCTTTTGATTCTTTATCTGTAAGTGTTACTAATCCTGAAAAAACAAATGCTCCTGGTTCAATGCCATTTTCCTTTAAAATTTTTACAGCATCTTCAAAACAACTTAATGGTAAATGTTTATTATACAAGACATTTCTAGACCATTCATCAGCTGATTCAAATCCTAAAATACATTTAGTATTTAATCTTTTTAATATTTCTGTTTCTTCACTACTTTTTATATAATCTTGATGTTTAACAACATCTATTGCATGTGCCTCTATATGTAAAACAATATCTCTTTGTAATTCATAAGATTTTTGTTCTAATTTCCTTAAAAAATCTAATCTAACTTCTTTAGGAAATTCTTTTTCTGAAAAAAATGAACCTGTTGGACTAAGTGTTAAAAATATTGGTTTTGAATTTTGATATTTCCTTTCTCCATCAAAATCATTTGTTCCATATTGCTGTGACAGAACTAGTCTTTCGAAATTATCTATTACATAATCACATTGAGCTTGTATATCTTCTGCTACTGGTTTATCAAAATGAAATTGTGAATAAAAACAATTTGTGCAACAACCACAATCACTTTTCTCACAATGTTGTCCTTGTAAATAAAAAGCTGGAAAATTTCCCAAACCTTGCTTAGCATTCAACTGGCTTGGCTCTAATGGTATTTCTCTTTTTTCTTCGTAGCTTCCAGTTTTATAATAAGCATTTCTTAAATCACGGGTTATTTTTCCAACATATTTGCTATATTTTATATATTCTCTATTATACATATTAAACATCCTTTTGGTAATTACATTTTACTTGTAAATTATATCATCTCTCTTAAATTATGTCAACTTAATTGTTGTAATCCTCAATTTTCTTTCTAATTTCAAGTATTACATTATCGTAATTATCATATACTAATTTAACATCATCACACTCTTCTATATCTCCAGATGTTAAATTTTTAACAAAATAAAATTCAAATTCCATAAATTCACTAATACTTTCAAAATATTGTTTTATAGAATCTGCAATTTCTTGATTCTCTTCTTCACTCATCTGCCCTACTGTTATTAAAAATATCTTTTTACCTTTTAAATTTCCATGATTGGAAAATGGGTTCAATCTATCAATAACATTTTTTAAAATTCCAGTAATATGATTCATATAAACTGGTGAAGCTATTATTATTTTATCTGCTTTTAACATACTTTCATATATTTCTTGCATATCATCTTTTATAACACAATAATTTTCTAAATCATCAATACATCTACAGCATCCTAAACAATATTCAATTTTCTTATCAGCTAATGAAATTAATTTATCATTTTTTTGTTTTAAATCATTTAAAACTGTATAACAATTTTTATTTCTATTACTACCATTTATATATAAGTTCATATCTTGCTCCTTTTTATCCCTTTTTAATTAATATTAGTTCTTCTATTTTTTATTCTTATTTTTTTTAGTAATTTTATCAAATCTTTCTGCATTTTCTTTTTGTTTATCTAATGGAAGCCATGCAAATCTTGTACAAACTTGTTCTCCATATTTAGTAGTGTTATCATCTTCTATACTAATATCTTTCTTCATTTTCAATTCCTTTCTTGTTTTCTTTAGATATTAGTATTTTCAATATAACTTTTATTATACATTTATCTACTTCTAGTTCTCAAATATTCTTTATATACATTTTCAAATTCTCTATTTTTAAAATCAAAAATTCTTATAGCAAATTTTTTATGTGTATCACTCATTCGTTTGCAAGAATCTAATTCTTCATTTAAATTTTGAATTGTAAAAGAACTTAATTTTTTATATGATTTTTCTGCTTGTTCTGGATATTTATCAAAAATATACTTAATTACCTCTTCTGTAGATGGAACATATGTATTTGGAATTATTCCATATTGTGTTTTATATTCACCACTAACTATTTCAGCAAATTCTTCATCACCTTTTTCTAATTGTTCTTTTATCCACTCTTCACGTACATTTAAAGAAAACATCCTTTGCTTAGACAAATAGTAAGGATTTAAACTTGCATTTTCATTTTTAAACAAAGTAATACGTGAATCTGTATATGTTACGAATTTTAGTCCGAACAAAAGCCTATCTACAAGCTCTTGCTTAATTGAATCAATTTCTGCTCTCGAATATTCTTGTCTTTGTTTACTTCCTCTAGTAATTAAATAATATAAATTTGAATCAACATAATCATCTATTGTTTGTTTAAATGTACTTCCTTTTATCTGCTCATCTCTTTT
>CANEMG010000077.1 GCA_947428535.1 uncultured Clostridium sp.
TGAAACTATAGCATCTGCTAACTGTCCATTTGCTAAATCATGCCATTCATTGTCAACATATCCTTCTGCATTTATACTTGCAAATCCTGATTGATAAATTGTTGATTTATAATCTTGACCATTATATACAGCTGGTGTAGAGATTATATTTTCTCCATTTGATGAAGTTACTAAATCTTCATCATAATTAGATGTATAAATTAAGTCACTATCATAATATGGTCTTCCATTTTCTTTTAATGCTTGTGCAGGTTTTAAGCTTGCTCTGCTTGTATCTTCTAGATTTGTTATATCATTTCCATATACAAATCTTACTACATAATTTCCTGTTGGTACATTTGTAAATTCATATTCACCTACTGCTAATGTATCTGTGTTTTCTCTAGATGTTTCTACTATACTACTAAATCCATCAGTTACATCTTCTAAAGCTCTTCCGCCTAAGCAATCTAAGTTTTTATTTGTTGGCCATAAGAAATCATAATCTTTTCCATCAACATTTATTTTTTCAACAAGCTGTGTTGTAAGTCCTCCTATTAATGCTTCATCACTATCTTTTACACCATTTCCTAAAGCTGATATACCTTCTCCTTTATCTTCCCAAGCAATACCTTTAACTTTTCTACTTTCATCTGATAAATCTAATTTTAGTACTGGTGCTGCATCTGTATCATCTTCAAACCATGGTTTTTCATTGTATTCTTTAATATTAACATTTCCTGGTGCTGAGTCTAAATCTATTTTTCCTGCAACACTACCATCTGAATAATATGTTGAGTAATTTGCAATTTCTACTATATTAGATTTTGCTCCAAGTTCAATTGCATTTTTTACTCCATCTATATTATCTTTTTGTAGTTTAAATGTTACAAAAATTTCTGCTCTTTCACCACTTACAAGTTTTAATCCATTTAAGTTTGTAGTCATTTTATTATATGTCTTTCCATCAGATGCTTTTATATTTTGTTCTACAACATTCCAATCAACATTTGTTCTTGAACCTCCTGCCATCATATATGAACCATTTGCAACTTCTTTTTCTTTTCCATCTACTATCTTAGTAATAGCAGTTTTTACTGGAGCTCCAAAAGAGCTATCAAAATAGTCATCTACTGCGTTGATTCCTACAACATATCTTTGACTTGAACTATTGTATAAGTTAATTTTATAAGTTAAGTATACATCTAGTTCTGAATCTTCTATACTTCTTCCTACATTTTTATAGAAAGATTGTACAGCATTATATACTTCTGAATTTGTTCTATACATGTCAGCTCTATAATAGTAATCTGTACTGTATAATCCTAATTCATACTCAATGTGAGCACTATCTACAACTTGCCTATCTAAAATTCCTTTTCCTAAATCTTCTAATTTGTTAAATCTGTAATCTAATTCTTTTCCATCAACAACTACTTTAGCTGAATATAAATCTTTTGCTGCTTCTACATCTGCTTTTTCTCTTCTTACTAATCCTAAGTTGATATTTAAGCAATAATTGTAAGTTGCTGAATAATGATATTTTTGTGCTAATCCACTACCAGTTATAATAACATCATAATTTTCTAAATGAGATCTACTATCAAATGGATATAGTAATCCTCCAACTGATGTTCTAGCTTTTGTCTTATATAAATCTAGTGCTGTTCCATTACTATCAGTTGTCTTTAATTTTGAATCCACTCTTGTTGCATCATTTCCAGATATATTTGCTTCATAGAATGCGTTTTGTATACCATCTACTCCATTTACTTCTCCTACTGTATTTCCATTTCCATCTAATGGAGTTTTTCCATATACACTTTGAATTCTATTATTTACAACATCTCTGTCATAATCTTTTGCCATAGATCTATTTGCAAAATTATCTCTTGCTGAAGTAGAAGCTTCTAAATATTCTGATGAATTTCCTTCAACATACTTATCGTTGTCTACTTTTGATAAGAATATTGTTGGTTCATATGTTTGTCCATCATATACGAATTCTACATCATATTTTACTGTTTTAGCTCCTGCTGCTTTTTCTTCATCAGTAAGTGATAAAATTTGTAATTTTGGTGCTTCCCATTTTCCATTATTAGTTGTTAATATTGGGAAAGTTAATTCTGAATCAAGACTGTCTTTGTATCCTTTTGCTAATGTTCTGCTTACTTCTTTATTTCCATTTGTTGCAACCCTGTATACATAAACTTCTACACCTTTTATTCCAGATTCGTTTGAATCTATTTTTCCATTTGGAACAGAGTCAAGCATATTTTTTCCTGGGTCTTGTCTAACATCTTCCCAAACTTTTCCTGATAAATCAATTGTTAAATATATTTCTAAATACACTGGTAATTCATTTGTTACTACTATTTCAATCTCACCATTATTTATAAGTCCAGATCCATTGCTACTTGGTGATCCGATTTGTTGCCATCCTTCTGGCATACTAATTTCTTCTACTGTAACTGTAGGAGCTTCATTTCCCCACCATGTAATTTCTGGTGATGTATATGTACTACTATGTGATTTTGATACATCTACAGAAATCTTTTCAGTATATACATAAGGTCCATCTTCTTTATAGTATGTTTGCCCATTCATTTTAAATGTTCCTAAAATACTGATTCTAACTTCAAATTCTTGTTTTACAGCTGCATCTATATATTTATTTGGAACTACAGATTTTGTAACTTTGAATTTTCCATGTCTTTCTGCTGCTTTATTTATTGCTACTACTGTTACTGTTGCATTTGATTGTAAGTTTCCTTCACCGTTTTTAATTTCTACTAATTCATATCCTTCTGGGATATTTATTTCTTTTACTATATATCTTGGACCTTCTTCAGAGGCACTCCATTCAATATAATCAGATTTGTATGTTTCATTTGCTTTTAATGAAATTACATATGGTGCATTGTTTCCTATTGTTATTTCAAAATAGAATACTGTATCTCCAGCTTCACCATCTTGAATTTGTTTTGTTACTTCTAAATATCCTCCAACCTTTTTAGGAGCATTTGTAATTGTAACAACATTTACTCTTTGTCCTGCTGAACTTGCTTGTAATGTTCCTGTACCATTGTCTATTGAAATGGCTTCTGCTATTTCAGATTCTTGCTCTGTAACAACATATGTTGGAGCTCCATTTCCATACCATTTTATTTCATCTGATTCCCAGCTACTTCCACCAAGAACTGTTACATCTGGTATTTGGTATTCTCCTTTATAAAGTGTTCCTTTATAAATAAAAGTTCCTTTTAAAATAACATTCATTTTAAATTCTTTACCATTTAAGCTACCATCTGTTACTTTTTTATCAATTATTAAATGTCCTACACGTTCTTCAGCTCTATTTATAAAGCTTGCTTCTGTTGCTACAATATTAATATCAGTAATTTTATTTTCTACTAAAGTTCCTTCTACTTTATTTGTAGATTGTCCATTAGCTGATACGAAAACTATTCCATCTGGTATTTCAACTTCTTCAATACTATATTTTGGAGCTTCTTCATCAAATCTCCAAGAATATTTTAATTGATCTTTTTTAGTTTCCCATACCCATTTATCATCTTTAAGTTCAGGATTTAAAGTAATTATATGTTCTTCATATCCATCTACTTTTATTTTAAATTTGAATTTTAATGTTTTAATGTAATCTATATCACATTTATCTGAATTTTCTAATTCTTTTATAATGTGTATATATCCAACTCTATCATGACCATTCCAAGCTGTTACAGTAATTAGGTATTTTCCATCTTCAATTTTTGTATCTTCTAATGTTCCAGATGATGGCACAATTGAATAATTTATGTCTTCCCCTCTTAGATTTTCTTGTACTTTATATTTTGGTGCTTCTCCATACCACTTAAACTCTTCTGATGTCCAATCTCCTCTACCATATACTCCATTTGCTTCATCTGCATTTGATTTTGAAACATTTATTACTACAAATTCTCTATCATTATATTTGTCTTCGCTTTCTAATACATTATAACCATTTGAGTTTTCTGTAGTTAATTGGATTGTTTGATTTTCAAAGTGTGCACCTTTATAATCAAATGTTCCTGTTACTGTTATAACAAAGTTATAAGCTTTATCTGCTAAATTTTCTTCATCAACTTTTTTGATTAAGTTAATTTTTCCTGTTTTTGGAGCAACTGTATTTACAACATAATTTGTGATTACTCCAACATCTTTTCCATTTCCAACAAGTGTTCCTGTCATACCATTATCTGTAACAGATATAAGAGAATTATTGCTATTTGCTAATATAGTTTTTTGTTTATCAAAAACTGTTCCAGTTGGATTATTATACTCTACTATTGTATATTTTGGATTATGTCCTACTAACCATTCATAAGTTTGGTTAGATTCATATTTCCATTTATATGTATAAGTACCATCTGAATTTTGAACTTTTTCGAAGAATGTTGCAACTGCATTTTCTTCTTCATATCCATCTACTTTAACTTTAAAGTTAAATTCTAATGCTTTTAAATCCTCTTCTGTCATAAACTGACTATTTTCAAGTGTTTTTATAATTTCAAGTGTTCCTCTTTCTACTTGTTGTCTATTTATTGCTGTAACTGTTACTTTACCTTCTGAGAAACTTCCACTACTTGGTATTACTGAAACTTCTTCTACACCTTGTGGTAAATTAATTTCTTTTACATTATATTTTGGTGCTTCATCATACCATTTGATAACTCCATCTGGTATTACTGTATGAGCATTTCCATCTGCATTTACTGCCACATTTAATGTTACAGATTGTTCTTTATATTCTCCATTATTATATCTAAATTTACCAGATACAACCATTTCAAATTCAAATCTTTTATCTGCACCAATTAAATCTGACTCTCCAAGAGAACTTTGTTCTACCTTTTTAATAATATCTATACTTCCTGTTTTAGGAGCTAGTGTATTTTTTGCTATTACCTCTATTGTTCTTCCATCTATTAATGTTCCTTTTTGTGGTTCTATTGACACAAACTCATATCCTGCTGGTAAATTTACCTCTTGAATTGTAAATGATGGTGCGTTATTTCCATCCCAATAATAAGGTTTTGATATTGCTGATGCATTTGATTTTACTCTTATTAATTCTGGCTCGTGACCATCAACAGTTAATTTAAATTCAAAGAAATCTTCTTTGTCAAGTTTTAACTGATTTCCATTTTCATCAACAATTACTTTCCTTATTTCTATTTGCGATTTATTTGATGTAAGCCTATCTATTGATGTTTTATATTTTCTAATTTCGGCATCTATATTTCCTGCTAATCTTTGAGAAGGTAATGTACCTATTATTATTTCCCAATCATATGTATATTCTGTTTCATAATAAGTGTCTCCATTAGAATCTTTTTTCTCTACTTGTTTTGAAGTTGTAGTTAAATTTGTACTGCTTTCTTTTATTTCTCCTTCAAAGTAATTGAATGCACCTTTAGCATTTGTATATTCAAAATCTACATGAATATTTTTTATTTTTGTTGCATCATATTTATTTTTTACAATTATATAGAACGGAGCATTTGGTAATGGATATCCTTTATTT
>CANEMG010000078.1 GCA_947428535.1 uncultured Clostridium sp.
AGAAAATACAGAAAATCAATAAAAGTATGAATAAAGCATCTACTCTTCGAATAAAATCACCTAGTTCAATTTGTCTTACTAATAAAAATAATGAATTTATAGGTTCACTATAAGATGTACAATTAAACAATGTAAGCATAGGTACTACAGTTAGTAATAATAAAAATAAAGATATAACATAAGAAATTATACAAATTTTCTTATATTTTTTAGGTTCTTTTAATAAAGGCTTAATAAAATAATAGTAAATTATTATATATAAGGCGAAGCTATTTGTTAATCCTAATCCAAAAGTAGAAGAGTAACTTTCGCCTAAGATGGGTGTTAAATGTTTTGTATCAAGATTTTTCGAAACTGCAAAAAAGGAAATTAGAACACTAATTATTGCAAAAGGAACTCCAAAAGTCATTGTATGTGCTATGGATTTAAATCCAATAAGATTTGCAATAAGGATTCCTGCAATAAAAAATAGTAATATATATTTTTTATCAAAATCAGAAAAATAAATTGTATGCAAGAAGTTAGAAAAGTTTGTTAATGTCATAAAAGATAATAACAAAAAGATTCCTATGCAAAGTAATCCAATAATAATTTTTAATTTGTTTCCTAATAAGAATTCTGATATATCTAATATATCTACATTTTGAAATTTATCTATTATTTTTATAATAATTAATAAAAAGAAAAAATCTATAATACCAATATAAAAAATATTTACAATTGAACCTGTTCCAGTAAGATCAACAATATAGTATGGAATATTTAGTATCAATTTATTTATCATAGCAATTATAATTATACAAATAGCTTCAATTGTTCCTAATTTGTAATTATTTTTCATTTTTCCTCCATTTCATACTAATATGCCCTTCCATATTTGGTTTTTTTGTATTCAAAAATGAATTTCGTTTTTCGCGTTTCCAAACAGCATTTAGATGTATTGTTTCATTACTTTCCAAATTATAATATGGAATAAAAGGTGCAAAGAAAGGGACACCAAATGAACTTTGGCCAGATAAAATTAAAAAGTGTATAAAAAAGCCAAATGCCATACCCAAGAATCCAGCTAAATATCCTAGTATTATATACATAAATCTAAACATTTTTAGAGAGAATCTTAAAGCATTATCAGGTATTGCAAATGAACAGATTCCAGCTGAGGCAATAATAATAATAAGGATTGGACTTACAATATTAGCTGAAACCGCTGCATCTCCTAAAATAAGTGCTCCAATTATTCCGTACAGTAGTACTAAATGTTGCAGGAACACGAATACTAGCTTCTTGGATTAGTTCAAAAGATACTTCCATGATTATAATTTCAAAAAATATAGGAAAAGGAATTGCTTCACGTGCGGAAATTATAGTAAATAATAATTCGGATGGAATCAGTTCCTGATGATACATTGTTATTGCTATATATAATCCAGGTAAAAATAATGCAAATAAAAGAGCTATTGATCGTAAACCTCTTAAAAAATTAGCATAGTGGTAATTTAAATTATAATCTTCTGGTGAAGTTAGAAAATCAATTAAAATAGCTGGTACAATAAGAGCAAAAGGAGAGCCATTTACAAGTATGGCAATTCTTCCTAATAAAAGATAGCTGGAAGTTCTATCAGGTCTTTCTGTTGAAATTGCTTGAGGAAAAGGAGTAGTAGGATTATCTTTTATAATTTGAGAGAGCTGACCAGTTGATAGCAAATAATCAATATCTAAATTATTTACTCTATATTTTACTTCAGCTACTAAATCATCATTTGCAATATTTTTAATATAGCAAATGGCAACTTGAGTTTTACTTATTTTTCCAACAGAAGTTTCTTCAATTACTAAGTTTTCATTATTTATGATTTTTCTAATTAAAGATGTATTTGTTCTTATATTTTCAACAAAACCTTCATGTGCTCCTTTTACAACAGCTTCTGTTATAGGATTTGATACGCTACGTCCTTCGAAACCTTTTGTTTCAATACATAAAGCAACATTTAAAGACTCAACAAATAATGCACAAAATCCAGCGTTTACCATAGATGTAACTTCTTTAAATTCACCTACTTTTTCTACACTATTTTGAGGTATTAAGCTAGAATATAAGAAATTTTCTAAATTGAATTTTACAAATTTTTGTTTTTCATTATCTAATATTTGATTAGTAGCTTTTTTATTCTCATTCATTTTTATAGAATTTTTTAGTAGTAAAGGTTGTAATATAAAATTATTTATTGAATCATTATCTATCATACCATCTATAAAAAATAGAAAAGCTGGAATTTTTTTATTATATATATTTAAATTAAATTTTCTGATTTTTATGTCGTTATTTATTAACATATTATACTTGATTTTTAAATAATTAAGGTTTTCTTCTAAAGAAGAATAAACAGTTTGTTTATCTTCTTTTTCGAATGCTTCTTCATCTAAATTATTTTGAGCATCAGATAATATAAATTCATATTCTTCTTGCTCATTATATTTAAAAATTTTATTAAATAAATTTTCTTTCATAATATACTCCTAATTTATAGTAGTATTGGTATTTTTTTAGAAAATATACCAAATTATATTTTGCCGAGTAGAAAAATTTATTATCACAATAAAATAAATAAAAATAGTCATAAATTGAAAATCGCTTAATATACATTAGTAAAAAGATGTACAAATTTACAGGGAGGATTTTTTATGGAGAATTTGAACATATATCAAAATATAGCACAGAGAACAGATGGAGATATTTACATAGGAGTTGTTGGTCCAGTAAGAACTGGAAAATCTACTTTTATAAAAAGATTTATGGAACTTTTAGTTTTACCAAATATCGAAAATGAATTTAAAAAGGAGAGAGCTGTTGATGAATTACCACAAAGTGCTAGTGGTAGAACAATAATGACAACAGAGCCAAAATTTATTCCAAATGAAGCAGTAGAAATTAGCTTAAATGGAAATGTAAAATTAAAAACAAGATTAGTAGATTGTGTAGGTTATTTAGTTAATAATGCATTAGGATATTTAGAAGATGATATGCCAAGAATGGTAAAAACACCTTGGTCAGATTCAGAAATTCCTTTTGAGACAGCAGCTGAACTTGGCACTAAAAAAGTAATTGTAGAACATTCAACAGTTGGAATAATAGTAACAACTGATGGAAGTATTACAGATATTCCAAGAGATGAATATATAGGGGCGGAAGAAAGAGTAGTAAAAGAATTACAGGAACTAAATAAACCTTTTATAATGCTTATGAATTGTCAAAACCCAAATGATGGATATAGTATAGAAATGGCACAAAATTTATCTCAAAAATACGGAACAACAGTTATACCAATAAATTGCCTAGAATTAAACTTAGATGATATAAATTTAATTTTTTCTAAACTATTATATGAATTCATGATTGAAAGAGTAGAAGTAAAATTTCCTAGATGGATTGATGGCTTAGATACTGATAATGGATTAAAATTAGATTTATTTGAAAATGTAAAAAGATCTTTTGAAAATACAGTAAGATTAAAAGATGTAAATGAAAATTATTTAAAATTAGAAGAATGTGAAAATATAAAAAGAGCTAGTGTTGAAGAAATAAATCTCGGTACAGGTGTGGTTACAGTTAATGCAGAATTAAATGATAGTTTATTTTATACTGTTCTTAGTGATATTACTGGAGTTACAATTAAAAATGAGGGAGAGTTATTTAGCTGTATATCTTCTTTTGCAAAAGTGAAAAAAGATTATGACAAGATGGCATATGCAATACATGAAGTTAATGAAAAAGGTTATGGAATTGTTACACCAGGAATTGAAGATTTAATTTTAGATGAACCTGAAATTGTAAAACAAGGTTCTAAATATGGTGTAAAACTTAAAGCAAAGGCACCATCTATTCATATGATAAGGATAAATACAGAAACAGAGGTTTCTCCTATAGTTGGAAGTGAAAAACAATCAGAAGATTTAGTAAAATATCTACTTTCAGAATTTGAAAATGATCCAAAACAAATTTGGGAGTCTAATATATTTGGAAAAAGTTTACATGAACTTGTTAATGAAGGATTACAAAATAAATTAGCTAAAATGCCAGAAGAAGCTCAATGTAAACTACAAGAAACTTTACAAAGAATTGTAAACGAAGGTAGTGGAGGATTAATCTGTATAATATTATAAAATAAAGAATAGTATTAGTTTAAATGGATTCTAGTTCATAAAAAAATAAGCGAAGATTCTAATCTTCGCTATTATTTTATCTATTAATAATGTTTATATTATTTTTGCTCTAATGGATTAACCTCGTAAATTATATTAAAGAAGTTAAACATTTTTAAATTATTTGTATCTAAAAAGTGTAAGTAGCTATCAAGTTCTGTTTGAGTTTTGCAAGCTGCTACTATTGCTGGATTTAGATCATGTCGTTTTGCTACTGCAACACTATAAGATACTGATTCAATAAATCCTTTTCCTTCACGATTTCTTATTATATTATAGCTTTCAGAAAATCTTGATTTGTATGGATGTTTTACGAAATAACTGAAAGGTAATATAAATTCTTGTTTTACAACATCTTGTAAAGAAGAATATACATTTGGATAACTTTCTATATAATGAAGTAATTCAGGAATTTTATAAGGTAAATATATTGTTTTACGTCTTTCAGATATAATTAATGTTTCGTTATCAAATTCAGCACTTGATATAATTTCAATTTTTTTATCAATTTCTTTAGTCAAAAGATCATCATAATTAATTGTATCTTCAAAAATTTTATCATCATTAATTTCGTTATCAAATTTATTATCTTCAGTGATATTGTTTTCAAAAAATTCTTCATTATTAATATCTTCATATGTTTCAGTATTTTCAATAAAAGGAGTTATATCTTCTAAATTATCAAAAATTTCTGAAGCATCAACATCATCTAAATCTATTTGATTGTTAGAAGGTTCTGTATATTCAACATAATCAGTATATGTTTCAGATGTATTTTCTATAACTTCATCATAATATGTAGTGTCTTCTGTATTATCTAAATTAGTTTCTAAATTTTCTGTTTCCTTTTCATTATTTATTGATTCAAGTTCATTAGAGTTATTATTGCAAGTAGTATCTTCGATAAATTTAGGAGTTTCTACTAATTCAATATCTTCAAAAGTAGGAGAGGTAGAAGTATTGTTTTTGAATAGAGAAACATTTTTAAATAGTTGTATATTAAAAATACCTTTGTTTTCTTGTGTTTCACTACTTTCAGGTGTTTCAACTTCATTTTCAATTTTTTCAGTTTCATCAACACTACTATCAGTAACATAAGTTTTATTTTCGTTATTTTTTATAAATTCAGAAATAGTTTGCTTCACAGCATTAATTTCAGCATTTTCACTGATGCTATCTAAAGGAGTGTCATCAGTTTCAATTGGTTCAGCATTTGCTGGAATAGTATTTTCTTCTAAAAGTGTTTCAATTTTTTCAGAAGTATTTTTGGTAGGTGATTCTGAATTATCTAAATCAATTTTTAAATCATCAATATAAGTAGATAACATAT
>CANEMG010000079.1 GCA_947428535.1 uncultured Clostridium sp.
AAATAGAATTATTAATTGAAGTGCCAATAAGAAAAATATTAAAAAAGTAATAAGATAGAAATTTTACTATCTTATTACTTTTTATTTTTGATACTAAATAAATTATGACAAATCTAAATTAATATTAATAAGTACTTAATTAGAAGTTGAAAAAATACATAAATTATGTTAATATACTTATTATATAAAAAACAACATAAGGGGGGCATAAAAATGATTAGTCAGAGTAGAAGAAATGACAAGTGTATTGCAGATGTCGTATTCCGGAGAGTGGCGAAAGTATTAATTTTGGAAAAGTTATAATCGATGTCAAGACATATAATTTTGAGGGAACTCTTACTTTAGACAAAATTAAGGGGTCTTTTCGAAATAATATGTACGTATTCGATTATACGCCTCAAAACAGAAGCAAAGACTATGCAATGAAATTATTTGCAGAAATGAAGCCAACAGGCGATCCATTAAAGGACTTTAGTGAATTGGGATTTTTATGGAAAATTGATGAACAGATCCCTGATATTGAGTTGAAATTTAGAAAAGTGACTTATTCGGAATAAAAAGTTTAAGAACTAGTGAATAATTTGCTAGTTCTTAAACTTTTTTATTTAGGAAGAAAGTGATCTGCATTTCTTATTAAATTTTATAAAAAAGTATTCGATTAAATACCGAATTATAGCTCATTTTTCTAACATTACGTTTATGTTAAAACTTTATTAAAAATATTGTAAAAAAAGTAGATATATGATATAACAAGTCCATATAGATATCTGGAGGAAATATTGAAGAAAAATATAAAAAATTATGATTTAGATAAATTAAAAGAAGAGCTAAAAAATATAGGAGAAAAACCTTTCAGAGCAGAACAAATATTTAAATGGATATATGAAGGCAAAGTAACTTCTTTTGATGAAATGACAAATTTATCTCTAGAACTTAGAAAAAAGCTAGATGAAAATTATACATTAGGATTATTTAAAATAGTTCAAAAACTAGAATCTGTCGATGGAACGAAAAAATATTTATTTGATGTACAAGATGAAGCTGGAAATTTAATAGAAAGTGTATTAATGGAGTATCATCATGGGTATACTATATGTGTATCAAGTCAAATAGGATGTAAAATGGGATGTAAATTTTGTGCATCTACAGGAATACCATTTTCCAGAAATTTAGAAGTAGGAGAAATAGTTGAACAATTGCTAGCGATAGAGCGAGATGCAAATGTTAGAATTTCTAATATTGTATTTATACGATTTTGAGAACCGTTAGATAATTATGACAATGTAATGGAATCAATTAAAATATTAAATAATCCAAAAGGGTTAAATATAGGTGCTAGACATATAAGTATATCAACAAGTGGATTAGTTCCAAAAATATATGAAATGGCAGATAAACAAATGCAATGCACATTATCAGTATCACTACATAGTAGTAATAATAAAACAAGAAGTGCTATGATGCCAGTAAACAATAGTTATCCAATAGAAGAGTTAATAAAAGCTTGTAAATATTATATAGAAAAAACAAATAAAAGAATTTCTTTCGAGTATGCATTAGCAAAAGATAATAATGATAATTTGGAAGATGCAAGAGAACTCGTAAAATTACTTAAAGGAATGCTTGCACACGTAAATTTAATACCAATAAATAAAATTGAAGATGGAAAATATACCAAAAGTACAAATGAAAATATAATTAAATTTAGAGATTACCTAAATGACAATGGAATAGTTGCTACGATAAGAAGAGAATTAGGCTCAGATATATCAGCAGCTTGTGGTCAATTAAGAAAGCAAAACTTGAAAAAGTAAAGAGGTGATGTAAGTGAGAATTTTAGCCAAATCTGATATTGGAAAAGTTAGAGAAATGAATCAAGATAGCTATTATATATCAGATTTAGAAAATGATGAATTAAAATTATATATATTAGCAGATGGTATGGGAGGCTATAAAGGTGGAGAAATAGCAAGTTCTCTGGCAGTAGCCAATGTAAAAAACTACATTACAAATCATTTTAAGAAAACCCGAAAAGATAGAGAAAACATATTAAAGTTATTAAAAAATGCTATAGAATATGCCAATAAAGTAATATATGAGAAAGCACAGGAAGATGAAGAATTGCACGATATGGGTACTACTTTAGATATATGTTTAATATATAATAATAGAATATTCATAGGTCATGTTGGAGACAGTAGAGTTTATAGAATAAGAAAGAATATAATGAGAAAGCTTACAACAGACCATAGTTATGTAGAAAAATTAGTAAAAGAAGGAACAATAACAAAAGAAGAAGCGTATAATCATCCAAAGAAAAATATGCTTATGAAAGCTTTAGGATGTAATTCATTTGTTGAGCCAGATATTATATGTAAAGGATTTTTAAAAGATGATATATTATTAATGTGTTCAGATGGATTAACAAATATGTTAAGAGAAAATGAAATTTATAATTTACTGCTGAATAACCCGGACAATCCTGAGGAAGCATTAATAAATAATGCAAATGATCTAGGTGGATATGATAATATAACAGCAATTATTATAGATAATATAGAGATTAACGAAGAAGAAACTAAGGAGAGTTAATTATGAATCTATTAGGAAAAATGTTAAATAACAGATATGAAATATTAGAAAAAATAGGAAATGGTGGAATGGCAACAGTATATAAAGCTAAATGCCATGTACTAAACAGATATGTAGCAATAAAAATATTAAAAGATGAATTTACTACTGATAGTGATTTTATAAAAAAATTTAATACAGAAGCACAATCAGCAGCAAGTCTTACACATCCAAATATAGTTCAAGTATATGATGTATGTAATGAAGATAATTTATATTATATAGTTATGGAATTAATACAAGGAAAAACTTTAAAAGAAATAATAGTAGAAGATGGGATACTTTCTTGGAAATGGTCAGTTAATATAGCAATTCAAATAGCATCTGCATTAGAAATAGCTCATAAAAATAGCATAATACATAGAGATATAAAGCCACATAATATTATAATAACAGAAGATGGGGTAGCCAAAGTAACGGACTTTGGAATAGCAAAAGCGGTTTCAAATTCAACAATAACAGCTTTTGGAACAACAATAGGATCAGTACATTATTTTTCACCAGAACATGCAAGAGGTGGATATACAGATGCAAAATCTGACTTATATTCTTTAGGAATTGTAATGTACGAAATGCTTACTGGAAAAGTACCATTTGATGCAGATACACCAGTATCAGTAGCATTAAAACAAGTACAAGAAGAACCAGTAGATCCAATGAGATATAATGCGAATATACCTATTAGTGTAAATAGAATAATATTAAAAGCAATGCAAAAAGATCCAAATTTAAGATATCAAAATGCTACAGAAATGATACAAGATTTAACACTTGCTCTAAAAAAACCAAATGAAGATTTTGTAAACTTAACTACAAGAAATCCAGATTCACCAACACAAACAATACGAACACTTTATGATTTAGATATGGAAGAAGAAGGAGATCCTTCAACTGTAAAAAAAGGAGAAAATAAAAAAGGAAAATTAAGTAAAATAAAAGAATTCTATAACAAACATAAATGGGCAAAACCACTTACAATCATATTAGTACCAATTATTGTATTTATTATTGCAATGACAGCAACTATGTCAATTTTAAATGGAACAAGACCTACACAAATAGAAATACCTAATGTTTCTGGAGTAAATGATGAAAAAAGAATGACAAAAGATGAAGCAATAAAGGCATTAAATGATTTAGGATTTAAAAATATAGAAGTAGAAGAAGAATATAGTGATGATGTTGAAGAAGGGTATGTAATATCACAAAGTCCAGAATATAAATCTAATTTTAAATATAATTTAACACAATCAATTAAATTAGTTGTAAGTAAAGGACAAAAAATAGTAACATTACCAAAGAAAATGGTTGGTAAAAATATTGAAGATGTAAAAAAGGAATTAGATGAATTAGAATTAAAATATGAAATAATAGAAGAAAATAGTGAAAAGGTTGAAAAAGATATAGTTCTTGAGGTAGATCCAGAACAAGGAGAAGAAATAACAGCAGCAACAACAGTAAAAATAACAGTAAGTAAGGGAAGCGAATTTAAAGATGTAGTAGTACCAAGTGTAATAAATGAAACAGAAAGTAATGCAAGACAAAAATTAGAAGGATTAGGATTGAGTGTAGATGTTTCATATGAAGAAAATTCATCAAAATCTGATGGAGTAGTTACATCTCAAAGTATAAGTTCAGGAAAAACTGTAAAAGAAAAAACAGAAATAACAATAGTAGTAAATAAGCAACCTAAAAAAGCAACAGTAAATGTTAATGTAAACTTAAAATCATTAATGAATTATACAGAACCTAAGCCAACTACAGGAACTACAACTGATGAGTATGGAAACACAGTTACATCAACTACTACACCTGAAATAGAAAGAGCAACAGTAGTTATTGAAGTTGGTAGTGACACAATATTAAGTGATAGTTATTTAATGACAAAAACAGATATATCAAAATCATGGACTGCATCAGGAGTAAAAGAAGTTAAAGTAAAAGTAAATGGTGTAACTAAATATACAGAAACAGTTGATTTTAACCAAGGTGATAAAACTATAAATGTAAAATAAAATATAAATTGATTAGGAGGCATGACACAATTAAAGTTCATGCCTCATTACTTAAAATTAGGAGGAAAAATGGCAGAAATATCAGCATCTTTTTTAAGTCTAGAAAAAGAAAATGCAATACGTACAATGTATAATTTAGAAGCAGGAAAAGTTGATTATTTTCATATAGATGTTATGGATGGAAAATTTGTAGAAAAAAATACAATAGAAATTATGAAAGATTATGCACTTACTGTTTCACATATTTCAAATTTAGGATTAGATGTTCATTTGATGGTAGAAGATATAAAAGATTTTATAGATGAATATTTAATGTTTGAACCTAAAATTATAACTTTTCATATAGAAGCAACTAAAAATGAAAAAGAAGTAATGGATATTATAAAGTATATTAAAGACAATGGTTCTAGAGTAGGAATAGCAATTAGTCCAGAAACAAGTATTGATGAAATAAAAAAGTATTTAGAATATATTCATTTAGTATTAGTAATGACAGTAGTTCCAGGAAAAGGAGCTCAAAAAATTATTCCAACTACAATTACAAAAGTAGAAGAATTAAAAAAGTATATTGAAGAGAATAATATAGATATTGACATTGAAGTAGATGGTGGAATAAATAATATAACTGCAGAAAGTGTTAAACAAGCAGGAGCTAATATTTTAGTTTCAGGAAGTTATTTAACTTTTTCAGAAAATATTAGTGAAGCTGTTAGAGCTTTAAAATAATATAAAAAGGAGATAATTTAAATGAAAAAGAATTTAAAAGTAATAAGTATATTTGTTGTTTTAATTTTATTAATATCAAATATAGTTTTTGCGACAGAAAGTGAAGTAGTAAATCAATATGATGAA
>CANEMG010000080.1 GCA_947428535.1 uncultured Clostridium sp.
TTATAACACAAATGTCTATTATTTTGCTCTCTACATTTTGTACACTCTATAAATCCATTATATTCATATTCATTATACTGGTAATTAGTATATGTATGAGCTCTTGTATTGTCACTTTGGTATGAGTATCCACAGCTACAACTGTGTACCAATTTATTTGAAGAAGAACAACTTTCTCCTTTAAGCCAATATTCTTCATAAGTGTGATTTGTTACATCATATCTTTTTTTACATCCTGGAATTGTACATTCTTTCCAATGAGCAGTGTCATCATACTTATTAGTTAAGTAGTTGCTACAATCATGTTCTATAACACCACCACTTACTAATCCTGTTAAATCTATTATAGTAATATCAGAAGTTGTTCGTAATAATTTATTTATATTCATTTCTTTTATTACTTCTTGTTGTTCTATTAGAATATCACTTCTAGTTTCTTGCGCATAGCTTCTATTCTGCAAGAAAAAACATAAAATTATTAGTATTAAAACAAAAATTAAATAAAATAACTTTTTGTCTTTTGAAAAATCAATTTTAGCATAATTTTCAAAGCAAACATTTTTTACATTTTTTTTCTTCTTAAAGTTAATACTCTGTGTATGCATCCAAAATTGTTTCAAATTAGCTATCATTGTTTTAAACTCCTATCTCTATAAATGAATATATCCTCTCTTAACATCTCATTTATCTTAATTTTTATAGCTACATTTTAAATTTACTAACTTCTTTAATAGACACACTAAAAAATATGATTATTGTATTAATCTTATATGTTGTCAATAAAGAAAATGTATAAATTGCACTCTCTCCTTGCTCTGGCTGTTTCATACCAATTTCGTAATTGTACAACATAAAATAAAATTTATAGTTTTATATGGTGTTTAGCACACTTGTTGTGATAAACGCCTTAGTAGATAGCTATAGTAATTTTACTATACTACTTTTTTAGTTATTTTAATATAAAAATAAGTTTACAAATTCTAGAGTATTTTATAGTTGTTTTAGGCAAATAGTAGTTTCATGAATTTATCATTTTTGTTACTTTTTAAAAATTCCAAGCATTTATAAAATAAATTAATAATTTACTTGTTAAAAATTATATACTATTAATTTACATTGACTTTACTTCTAAAGAATAGTATACTTGGAATATATTTTGAAAGGATGTTTACTATGAGTTTATATGAAGAAAAAAAAGATTATGAAACACTAGTAAAAAATAGCATAGAAAGAGCGAATATTTTATATTCATTATCTGAGAAAGATAGAATTTTGGTAAACAAATTACTTGATAAAAAAGAAAAAATAAAAGAAAAAAACGGCATCTTTGCTAATTTACAACTTAATATAATAAATAAAAAAATAGAAAAAATAAAGATAACCTCTAAGCTAAATTAAAAGCTAGAGGTTATTTTAAACACACATATCTAATCAGATATTATCTCATCAAATATGAGAATATTACAGAACTCAATTTCAAACTGTTATGTTTTATCGTTCCATCAGTTGTTGTAAGTAAATCATCTTCTAATAATTCATATTTGCCTTTTAGTATATTTTCGTAATCTATTGGAACTTGATCTTTCTGTTCTTCTGTTTCATATTTCTTAAGCATTTCCTTAGGAATCACTGTATTACTTGCTATTACAACATCTATCTCATCTTTTCCTAAGTATTGTTCTAAAACATTTACATGGTCACTTACACCAAATCCATCTGTTTCTCCTGGTTGTGTCATTGCATTACATATATACATTACTTTGGCTTTGGCTTTTTTAATTGCTTCTACAACATCTTTACAAATTATATGTGGCATTACACTTGTGTATAAACTTCCCATACTTAATATTATTAAATCTGCACTATCTATTGCTTCAAACACTTCTGGTAAAACATGCGGATCTTCTTTATAGAAAAACTTTCTGTATTTTTTGTTTGCTTTCGTTATTTCTTCTTCGCCTTCGATAACATCACCTTCTGTTGTCTCTCCCATTAATGTTAAGAAATCTTCTGATAACGGTAGTACTTTATGTTTTACATCTAATATTTTACTTAAATATTTAATACTTGTTTGCAAACTTCCAGTTTCACGTATTAAAGATGTTAATATTAAATTTCCTAATGCGTGACCATTTAATTCACTATATGTAGACAACCTATATTCCATTACATCTCTAACTTCATCTGGTAAAGTAGATAGATTACTTAAAACTTTTCTGACATCTCCTACTGCTGGTGTAGAAAACTCTTTTCTAAGCCTTCCTGTACTTGATCCATCATCTGATACTGTAATAACTGCTGTTATATCTACAGGGAAATATTTTAATCCTTTTAATACAAATGAAGTCCCTGTTCCTCCACCTAGTATTACTATCTTTTTACTTTTTTGCATAATGATTCTCCTTAAAAATAAGAATATCTAAATTATAATACATTTTATTCTTATTTTTTACTAAATGATACTTATATTTCACTTCTACCTTCTAAAGCTTTTGTAAGAGTAATTTCATCTGTATATTCTAAGTCTCCTCCTACTGGAATTCCTCTAGCTATTCTTGTTGCTTTCACTCCCAATGGTTTTACTAGTTTAGATATATACATTGATGTTGCCTCTCCTTCAACTCTAGGGTTTGTTGCTAATATTATTTCTTTTGTTTCTTCATTCATTATTCTGCTAAGTAACTCTTTTATTTTTATATCATCTGGTCCAATTCCATTCATAGGAGAAATAGAACCATGTAACACATGATATACTCCATTAAATTCATGTGTTCTTTCCATTGCAATTACATCTCTAACATCTTCAACTACACATATTACAGAGCTATCTCTTTTCGTATTTGAGCATATGTTGCATGGATCTGTATCAGATATGTTAAAACATTTTGAGCAAAAATGCAAATTTTTCTTAGCATTTAAAATAGAATTTGTAAATTCTTCTGCCTCTTCATTACTCAAATCTAACATATAAAATGCTAATCTTTGTGCTGTTTTATGACCTATACTAGGTAGTTTTTCAAAATTTTCTATTAATTTTTCTATTGAAGGTGAATAGTATGACATAAATTATTCCTTTTTAATAAATTTCATTTTTGATAAATTATAATTTTATAGTATTTTAATTTATATTATATATTTTTACATTAATCCTGGTATATTATATTTTCCAAGTTCTGCTGCTTGTGCATCATCTACTTTTCTTAATGCTTCATTTACTGCTGTTAAAATTAAATCTTGTAACATTTCTACATCATCTGGATCTACTACTTCTTTTTTTAGTGTTATTTCTTTTACTATTTTATTTCCATTAACTTTTACATATACTGCTCCCCCACCTGCTGTTGTTTCAAATTCCTTTGTTCCTAATTCTTCTTGAGATTTTTCCATATCTGCTTGCATTTTTTTAGCTTCTTTCATCAATTGATTTATGTTCATTCCTCCGAAGCCCCCCATTCCTCCTGGAAATCCTCCTCTTTTACCCATTTTAAATTCCTCCTATAAATTATTTTACTTTATAAAAAATTTATCTGCTTTTTAAGATTTTTCAAAATCTCAAAGCAGCATAGCATTTTACTTCTCTGCTTAGTCTATTATGTTTATATCTATACCTAAATCATTTATTGGTGATGAAGTTTTTGATGTTTCTGCTTTTGGTGCATTTTTTAAATCTTTATATTTTAAATGAACTTCTTTTCCCGTAATTTTCAATATTTCTTTTACTAGCTCATTTTTATTATTAACATCTTCTAATATTTTTTGATTAAATGATGTTAATCCGTTTGGAAATTCTACTTCCCAAATTAAATCATTTACTTCATTTATCCTCGTGTTTATTAATGCTGTATATAATCTTATTTTTCCATCTCTTTTCAATACATCTATTACTTTTTTCCAAGCTATATCTGTATTTGTATTACCTGCATTTCCATTAGAAACATTTGATACTTCATTAGATATAGTTCTATTTTCTACTGTTCTCTTTGGTTTCACTTCATTTACTAAATTGTTTTCTATCTGTTTTGTTTGAATAAAATTTGTCTCTCTACAAGCTTTTATAATTCCTGTTTGAAACATTATTGTTTTTTGTGATGACCATTTTAAATCATTTTCTAAATCTGATAATCCATAAATTATATCTAATAATTTTTTCTCTTCTGACATATTAGCTAATTCTTTTATTTCTTGTAACTCTTCTTCTGAATACAATTTCAAATTATTTGTTGCCTTATATACTAATATATCTTTAAAATATTTTACTACTTCCCATAAATAATTATATAAGTCTTTTCCATCGTTTATAACATCATCTACTACTGCTAAAGCTTTTATTGTATCTTTTTCAATTATAGCTCTTGCTAGTCTACTTATATATTCTAACTTTGGAAGTCCAACTAATTCTTTTACTTCTTCTACTTTGATATTGTCTGTGTTTTCTTGGCTACATCTTTCTAATATACTTATAGCATCTCTCATATGCCCTTCTGACAGTACTGCTATAATTTTTAATGCATCATCATCTATTTTTATTTCTGCTTCTGTACAAATAATTTTTAATCTTTTTATTATATCTCCATCTGGTATTTTTTTAAAATCAAATCTTTGGCATCTTGAAAGTATTGTTGTTGGCAATTTTTGTGGCTCTGTCGTTGCCAATATAAATTTTACATGCTCTGGTGGTTCTTCCAATGTCTTAAGAAGAGCATTAAATGCTCCTGTTGAAAGCATATGAACCTCATCTATAATATATACTCTATACTTTGCCTTAGTTGGTAAAAAATTTACTTCATCACGAATGCTTCTGATATCTTCTACACTATTGTTTGATGCAGCATCCATTTCAACTACATCAGTTAATGATCCTTCTAATATCTCTTTACATATATCACATTCATTGCAAGGTTCTCCATCTTGTGGATTCAAACAATTTACCACTCTAGCTAATATCTTAGCTGAAGTTGTTTTTCCTGTTCCTCTACCACCATTAAAAAGATATGCATGTCCAACTCTATTAGAAATAACTTGATTTCTTAATGTTCTTGTTATATGGTCTTGACCTACCATATCAGAAAATTTTAATGGTCTAAAATTTCTATAAAGAGCTGTATATGACATCTTTTTCCTCCTTTGTCCAATTGGGTGTCCAATTGGGGACTGTAGTTTTTGGACGTTTTTGTCCATTTTTTTACGTATGTTATAAAATTATAAAACTATAAACATACGTTAGTTTTTGGACAAAAATGTCCAAAAACAAGCGTCCCTTTTGGGACATAAAGGCTTTTCTTAAGGAAGGCATGCGGACTCACATAAATACACTACTTATCGCTGCTTTCTTCCGAACCTGACGAGATTCATAGCTTTTTATTGAAGCATACCTTCCTTAAGAAAAGCCACTTAAAATTCTTTATGATTATATAATGGATTTCCTTATTTTGCAATACTTTTTATTATTTTTATAAAGGCTATTTTTATTCACTTACATTTGATTTTTTTAT
>CANEMG010000081.1 GCA_947428535.1 uncultured Clostridium sp.
CTCTATTTTCCATTATATTTCTTACGGCTAACATCTCTTTTTCTTCTGCTGCAATTATTCCTATAATCATATTTTTTCTCCTTTACTTATAAAATCTTTTATATTATAGGAGATTTCTTAGAATTTCCTATAATATAAAAGGTTACTAAATATTTTTCCAAGTTTTATTACACAAAATCAACTCATTAAACAATATTATTTTGTAATATGTGCTGGTATTCCTACAACAGTTTTACCTTTTGGTACTTCTTTTACAACAACTGCTCCAGCTCCTATTTTTGCATAATCATTTATTTTTATTGGTCCTAAAACTTTTGCCCCTGCTCCTACTAATACACCTCTTCCAAGTGTAGGATGCCTTTTATTTTTATCTTTTCCTGTTCCACCTAAAGTTACTCCATGATATATTGTACAATCATCACCTATTTCTGCTGTTTCGCCTATAACTATTCCCATGCCATGATCTATAAACAATCTTTTTCCAATTTTCGCTCCTGGATGTATTTCTATTCCTGTAATAAATCTAGATATTTGAGATATAAGTCTTGCAAGAAAAAATAATTTCTTATTATACAAAAAATGTGCTATCCTATGAAAAAATATTGCATGAAATCCTGAATAAAGAATTATAATTTCCAGAACATTTCTTGCCGCTGGATCCTTTTCTTTCATATTTCTTGCATCTTCATATAAACTTTTAAACATTTCATATTCTCCTCTTTATAGAATATGAATATAAAATAGTTTTTGCTAATTCATTATATCACAAATATTTAAAAAGTGTTGGATTTTTCCAACACTTTCATATATTATTTTATCGCATTTTCAGCATAAGTATTATTTACAATTTTTTCATATGGTACTTTTTCATCTAATTCTCCTGCTTCCATCATTACTTCTTCTAGTCTTTCAAAATTTTCTTGTGTTAATACAGGTGTATCATTCCAAGCATCTATATCTTTATAACTTTGGATAGCAGTTTCAAGCATTTCTAATTCTGTATCTGGGAAAAAACCTTTAACTTCTTCTGCAATTTCTCTTGCTGAATGTTCTTTTACCCATTTCTGTCCTTCATAAACTGCATCTGTAAATTTTTGAACTGTATCACTATTTTCTTCAATATAGCTTTTTTTTGCAAAATATGCTGTATAAGGTATCTCTCCTGATGCTTCTCCAACTGATGCTACAACATACCCTTTTCCTTGAAGTTCTGTCATTGAAGCTGTTGGTTCAAATAACGTTACATACTCTGCTTCTCCTGATGCAAATGCTCCTGCCATCAAATCAAACTTAATACTATCATCTAATTTTAAATCTGTTTGAGGATTTATTCCATTTTTCTTTAAAACATATTCTAAAGTCATATATGGAACTCCACCTTTTCTACCAGGAATTACTGTTTTTCCTTTTAAATCTTCCCATTTGAAGTTATTTGTATTTTCTTTTGATACTAAAAATGAACCATCTTTTTTAGTTAATTGAGCAAATACTTCTGTATGATCTTCTTTTCCCTCTTTATAAACATATATTGATGCTTCTGGTCCTGCAAATCCTATATCTACTTGATTTGAAAGTACAGATGTCATTACTGCATCTGCTCCTTGACCTGTTGTAAGTTCAATTTTTATTCCTTTTTTCTCAAAAAATCCTTTTTGAATTGCAACATACTGTGGAGAATAAAAAACTGATCTTGTTACTTCACTTAAGTTAATAATTTTTAAATTACTATTAGATGAAGTCTTTTGGCTAATTGCAATAAATAATCCAATTAAAATAAGTAAAATTACTACAATTAGTCCAAATAATAATTTCTGTTTTTTCACTACGATTTCCTCCTTTTTTAATCTAATATATTGTATTAAAATAAAATAACAATAGTGAATGATATTTAATTTGCGTTTTTAGCTGAACTGCAAAAAGTGAACGATATGTATTTTAATCGTTCACTTTTAATTATTTATTTCCATATTTAAGCCATTCTTGTTTTAATTATAAACTTTTCTAATAATAAAACTGCTCCATACATTATACCAGCAACTATTCCAAGCATTATTACACTAGTCATAACTAAATCTAATTTAAAAACTTGACCTCCATATACAATTAAGTATCCAAGTCCAGCTTTTGATACTAAAAATTCTCCTGAAATTACTCCAACTAAAGAAAGTCCTATATTAACTTTTAAAGAGCTTATAAATGTACTTATATTGGCAGGTATTACTATTTTAGTTAATACTTGAAATCTATTTGCTTTAAAAGTTTTTGCCATTTTGATTAATTCTTTATCTGTTTTCAAAAATCCATTTAAGTTTTCTAGTATTGTTACAATTAAAGAAATTAACACACCCATTGTTATAACCGCTGATGTACCGTGCTCCAACCCAAATTATAATTATAGGTCCGAAGTGCCACTTTTGGCAAACTATTTAAAACCACTAAGTAGGGATCAAAAACTTTTGATAAAAAATCTGACCACCATAAAATTACAGCAATTAAAACTCCTAAAGTTGTTCCTAATAAAAATCCTACTACTGTTTCCATAGTTGTAACTAAAATATGCCTAACTAGATCATTTGATGATAAATTCATAAACGTTTTTAAAATTCTACTTGGCTGACTAGTTATAAAACTATCTATTATTCCTTTTCTTGCAAGTATTTCCCAGATTCCTAAAAAAATTACTAAAATAGATATTTGTGTAATTAAAATCATAGCTTTCTTTTTACGTATAGATTTTAAATGTTTTTTCCTTTCTACAGAAAATAATTTATCTTTTTTATTCATCAACTCCCAACTCCTTCCATAGAGTATTAAAGTATCCAGTAAATTCAGTTTTTTCTCTACAATTGATTGGAGTTCTATTTTCCATATTAAATTTTATTTTATGAATGTTCTTCACTTTTGCGGGTCTCTTGCTTAATACAATCACTCTGTCAGACATACTTATTGCTTCTGAAATATCGTGTGTTACCATTAATACTGTAATATTTTCTTTTCTTAAAATATTATATATGTCATTTGTTACCATTAGTCTTGTTTGATAATCAAGAGCAGAAAAAGCTTCATCTAATAAAAGTATTTTTGGTCTTGTAGCAAGTGTCCTAATTAGTGATGCTCTTTGTCTCATTCCACCTGAGAGCTCAGATGGATATTTATTTATAAATTCATATAAACCATATTTTTTTAGTAAAGCTTTAGTATATTCTATATTTTCTTCATTTAATTTTTTCTTTATTTCTAATCCAAATAATGTATTTTTTAAAATGTTTTTCCATTCTAACAAACAATCTCGCTGTAACATATATCCTATTTTTTCTGAAATACCTTCTACTTTTTCATTCTCTATGTAGATTTCTCCTTTTGTTTTTTCTTCAAGTCCTGCAATAATCGAAAGAAGGGTTGATTTACCACATCCACTCGGACCTATGATGCTTACAAACTCTCCTTGATTTACTTCAAAGTTTATATCATCTAATGCTAAAACTTCTCCTTCTTTTCCTTGATATTTCTTGCTTATATTTTTAACCTCTAATATTTTGCTCATAAAAATTCCCCCTAAAACTAATACTAATATATATTATGTTAATTAGTTTTTATAGGTGAATATAAGTTATAAATAGTAGAACAATAATAACTAATCTGTCAATTCTTTCATTAAACTACGAACAGAAATAATTTCTTTAATTTTATCTACATTACTACCACAAAAAACTAATGCATCATCTATATTTCCTCTTACTGCATTAATTAGTGCATTTGTTATACAATATGGTGTATTTGCTACATTACATGTTTTTATACAATTATAACATTTTTCTATTTTACATTTTTCTTTTTCTGTAGACTGTATAAATGAATTATTTAATGCTCTCCCTGGCATTCCTACTGGACTTTTTATTATTTTTATATCTTCTTTTTTAGCATTTATATAAGCTTTTTTAAATTCTATTGATGCATCACATTCATTTGTTGCAACAAATCTTGTTGCCATTTGCACTCCTGAAGCACCCAATCTTAAAAATTTCTCTATATCCTTTTTATCCCATATTCCACCTGCTGATACTACAGGAATTTTTTTATTAGTTTGTTTTTCTATTTCTTTTATATAATTTACAACTTCTACTGTTATATCTTCTAACTTAGGTTTATTTCCTTCTACTAATTCTTCGTTTTTAAACCCTAAATGTCCACCAGCCTCTGGTCCTTCTATTACTATCATATCTGGTACATAATCATATTTATCAATCCAATGTTTTACTATAAGTTTTGTGCACCTTAGTGATGATACTATTGGTGCAATTTTTGTATTTGAATTTTTTACATATTTTGGTAAATCTTTTGGAATTCCTGCTCCTGAAATTATTAAATCAATTTTCTGTTTTACACATTCAGTAACTATTTCTTCATATGCTTTCATTGCAACCATTATATTTACACCTAATATTTTATCTTCTCCTGCTATTTCTCTTGCAAGTCTTATTTCTTTTCCAATTGCTCTTAAATTTGCTTTATTTGGATCTTTATTAAAATCTATTTCTTTATATCCTATATCTGCTGTAGATATTATCCCAATTCCACCTTCTTTACTTACATTACCTGCTAAATTATGCATTGAAACTCCAACACCCATTCCGCCTTGAATAATTGGATATCTTGACTTTTTATCTCCTAATTGTATTCCTTCCATAAACAACCTCCTATCTAGTTTCTGTAACTAGATTATCATTAGATACCAACTATGTCAATTAATTGACCGTACGTTCAAAAGTAGTATAGAAATTTTTATAACACAAAAAAAGAATCACTAATTTGTTAGTGATTCTTTTACAAAAATTTTATTATATTTTTATTAATACTATTCCTAGAATAATTAAACATGCAGATAAAATCTTTTTGGGAACATCATCTTTTTCTTTCAATAGGAAATATGCTACAATAACATTCAGTATAACATCTAATGCACATAATGGTGCTACTATACTTACATTTCCAAGTTGATACGATCTTAACATTGCTACTATTGATAATGACCATGTTATTGCTGTTATTAGTATGGCTTTTTTATTACCATTTTTAAACTCTTGTTTTATATCTGAAAATTTAATTCTTTCAAATATAAAAATAAGTACTGAAGGAATTCCTAAAGTTAATGATGCATAAAATGGTAAATTAAAGTTATCTGATATATTAACATCTAAAAATATTGCTACTGTCATACATAAGTTTGCAACTATTCCTAAAAGAACATATTTATCTAACTTTTTTTCAGATCTTCTTTTATAAAAAATTATTATGTTACTTAAAACTATTAAAATAGCTCCTATAAATTTATTTAATATAAATGGCTCTTTAAAAAATAATAATCCTGCAAAAATCATAAAAACTGTTGATAATTGGTTTATTATACTAAATGTAGATGCTTCAATTCCTTTTCTGACAGTTGTATTCA
>CANEMG010000082.1 GCA_947428535.1 uncultured Clostridium sp.
AAAAGTAGTTTTTCCTTTTCCGTTTCGACCTATTAAACCTAGTTTCCAGTCTGTGTCTATATTAAATGATACGTTTTCAAAAACATTTTCTGAATTTCTTTCATAGCCGAATGTTAGGTTATTTACACTTATTAAAGACATTTTTCCTCCATAAATATAATATTACTTATAAATAATAACATAAACACCAGTGATTATCAACTAATTACTGGTGTTTTGTATTTCCTTTTACTATTTCTTTTCTATCATCTCTTTATAAATTTTACTAATATTCTGTTCATCTTTATATTTATTTTCCATTGGACACATGCCTGTTTTACTGTTGTTTATAATATATTCTGTTAAACTTTTGTATTCGTACTTTATATTATTTTTTTCTAATACGGGTATAGCATATTTACTCATGACATCAGCATAAATCTCCTTAACTCCTGCAAATGTTAAAATACTACATGCAACTTTTCCTATTACTTTATCTGCTATAATCGCATCTTTTAATGCTAATTTATTTTCCTGTAAAATTTCTTTTATATCATTTATACGATTTTGATAATATTCTTTACATTCTCCATTAGAATACAAAACAACCAAACTAGCATTTTTTTCATATAACCTTTTTTTTACTATTTCTAAATTAGTCATTTTCTAATCCTTTATTTATTAATTTTGCAATTATTGGAACAACTAATAATTGAAGAATTATTCCTGGTATTCCTATTTTTACACTTTCCATTACTGAAATTCCATAGCTTGAAAATCCTAAAATATTTACTGTTATAAACAATGTTCCTGCATATAGAATTCTTCCTAAAACTATTGTAGTAATTAGTGAAACATAAGAATTAAATTTCTTATTTAATATGCTTAATAATACTGCATAAATAACAAGTTCTATTAGCATATATGGTAATCTAGCTAATACTGGCATTCCTGTTAATAAATAACTAAAAACAATTGAACTTCCAGCAACTATGCTACTGCTAATAGTTCCAAATGTTAAAGCTGCAATCAAAACACATATATGCATTGGTAAAAATATTGCTCCTGCTGTACTTCCAGCTAACATGTGAAATATTCTTGGTAAGGCAATTCCTAATCCACTTAACAAAATCGTTCCAACAGTATATACAGCTTTTTTATTTGAAAATAATCCTGTTAAATGATTAGATTTTTTTATATTTTCTACTTTTTCCATAATATTAAATCCCTCCTAAAATTACTTTAATAAGTCTACAAAATTAGACATTGCTTCTGCTATTTTTAATTGTTGAGGACAAACTGCTTCACAACTTTTACATCCTATACAAGCACTTGGTTTTTTATCATCTGGTAAAGCACTTATGGCCATTGGAGCTATAAAACCTCCTCCTGTAAATACATGTTCATTATATAATGCAAGTATTTTAGGAATATCAATTCCTTTTGGACAATGTGCTGTACAATAACGACAAGATGTACAAGGAAGAGTATTTCCTTTTACCATATTTCTTGCCATTTCTATTAAAGCTTTCATTTCAGCTTCATTTAATGGTTTATCTTCTTCAAAAGTTTTTATATTTTCCTTAAGTTGTTCCATTGATGACATTCCTGAAAGTACTACTTTAACTCCTGGTATTGTTTGTAAAAATCTAAATGCCCAACCTGGTACTGTTTCATCTGGTCTAAGCTCTTTTAATTTGCTTTCATTTTCTTCTGAAAGTTTAGCAAGCTTTCCTCCCCTTAATGGCTCCATAACCCAGACTGGAATGTTAAGTTTATCTAAATATTCTATTTTTGCTTTTGCATCTTGGAATTCGTAATCTAAATAATTTAACTGCACTTGGCAAAATTCCATATATTTACCATAACCATCTAAGAATTTTTTCATAACATCAAAACTTCCATGTACTGAAAATCCTAAATGTTTTATTCTGCCAACTTCTTTTTGTTTTAATAAGTAATCTAATATTCCATATTTTGGATATAAATATGGATCAACATTTTTTTCATAGACATTATGAATTAAATAAAAATCAAAATACTCCATTCCTGTTTTTTCTAATTGTTTTTCAAATATTTCTTCTACTTTATCCATATTTGATAAATCATATCCTGGAAATTTTGTTGCTAAATAAAAACTGTCTCTTGGATATTTTTGCAACACTTTTCCTATAACTAATTCTGATTCTCCATTATGATATCCCCAAGCTGTATCGAAATAATTTATTCCTTTATTTATTGCATATTCTACCATTTTTGCTGTTTCTTCTTCATCTATTGGTGTATCTCCATCTATGCCTTTATTAGGTAATCTCATTGTTCCTAAACCTAGATTTGATAATTTTAATCCTTTAAATTCTTTATAAAGCATCTTTTTCCTCCTTACTTTTTTGTTAACTTATATTAAATTTTCTTTTATCTTCTTCTGTTAGTTCAAAAAATCTCACATTGCTATTTTTCTTTTTCCATAGAGTTAATGCATTTTCTCCCACAAAAGCAACTATCCCATCTTGTCTTCCAACTCTATATTTGCACACTTTAAAAGGTATATTAATACTAGAAAAATCTGATATCTTGATATTTTTTAAATTAGGACAATCTGTGATTGCCATATTAGAAGCTGATTCAATATTAGGAAAAGTAATTTCTTCTAAATTTGTTTCTTTAAAACAGCTTAGTATATTTTGTGGTCTTCCTAAAATGTATAATTTTAAATCTCCTAGAAAAGTTACTTTAGTAAGATTCTTGCATCCTAAAAAAGCATCCTCTCCAAGATTTATTATACTTTTTGAAAAAGTAATTTCTGTTATATTAGTACAATTTTTAAATGCCCTTTCCCCTATCATTTCAATTTTTCCAAATGAAATTTCTTTTAACTTTTCACAATTTGTAAAACAGTCTTTTCCTATACAAGCATACGTTTTATCTGGGCTTAACTTAATGTTAGAAGCGTTTTTTTCTTCTAAAAATTCTATTTTTTCTAATTTTTTCCAACTTGAATTTTTATCTAAATTATAACTTGCTATACCATTAGTTGCAATCGTGATCTTTTTAGTATTTTCTATTATATCTCTTTCTAAATACTCTTTTGCATATTCTATGTTTCCATCTTCTAATTCTAATTTAAAAGCTGGCCCTTTTTCTGTTGACCATAAAAAATCCATTCTATTATGTCTTATTGATTTACTAAAACTAGAGAATATCCTTTCAAATAATGATTTGTTTTTATAGATATCTAGTCCATTATTATCTGAATCAGAAAAGCTTTTAGAATCTTCTTTTGTATATGTTATTGCATTTTCCTGAAGATTTCCAATTATTTCTAAATGATCATCTCTGGATCTTACATTTTTAATCATTAAAATTTGTTGCCATAGTTTATAATTATATAAATCTTTTTCAGATACTTTTTTCGCAAGATCTATTAAATTTTGTTTTCTTATTTTATCGTTTAATTCATTTTTAGCTCCTTCAAATAAAGTCTCTTTTAACGCATTTACTAAAAATTCTTTTTTGCAACATTTAAATACTTTTGTAAAATCTAGCACACCTTCTTTTTGAAGTTGATAAATTATATTATCTAAAGTTGCTTGACCTATATGTTTTGTATATGTCATTTCTTCTACTGGATTGTGTGCTCTACTATTCCAAACTCTAATATCATTTTGTAAATCTTCCCAAGATTTTCTTATTTTTTCTAAAGTTTCAGCATCAATTTTATTTTCATTAGCACTTTCAATTATATTATTTGTTTTTAGTATATAATAATCTATATCAGAATTTAAATTTATCATCTCTGATAATATCTGCAGAGATATTTCATCAAATCCTTCTGATTTATTATCAGTGTCTAATACAATATCTTTTGCTTTCTCTCTTATTTTTTCTAGTTTACTTTCATATTCATTTGCTTTATCAAATTGATTTAATACTTTTACTTCTTTAAGTAATAAATCAAACTCTTTTTTATTTATCATATGTACTCTCCAAATTTATTTTATATAAAAATTATATCTATATAAATATATTTTTACAAGAGTAATTTTTATATACAATTTATTTTTTACTTTTTCATTATTCCTTATTATTGAAATTATTTTCTTCCAAACACCACTGGCTTTCCACCAGCAAAATATATTTTTTCGTTTTCATATATTAAAGCTTGAGAATCTGTTATTGCATATACAGGAAATGGATTATCCTCTAATACATCATCATAAAAAGCTTTATCCCATTGACTACGATCTTTTCTTAGATAATGAGGTATTATATTTGTATCTATTAAACCTAAATTTCTATCTTTAATTTCTGATGCGTGTTTATTATATCTTGTAAACCAGTATTTATCGCTTTCTATTTGTTTTCCTAATACCATAGATCCTGCTGATGTTCCCATTACAACTTTTTCATTTACTATTTCTTTTAAAGTCTCATCAAATCTTGTTTCTTTAAAAATTTGTGGTAAGATAAATTGTTTTCCTCCAACTATATATATTAGATCTGCATCTAAACATCTTTGTTTTGCTTCTTCTTTACTGTATGCTCTTAAATTCACAAAATCAATATTTCCACCAATATATTTAGTAATACGTAACAACTCATTTATAAGCCACCTTTTGCTCATTGTTCCAGGTAATGCTGTATATGCTTCGTTTATTATAGCTATGTTTATATTTTCTAAAGGCTTACCTACTAACTCAGATACTTTATTTGCAATTTCATCTGTACAAAATCCTTGTGAAGCTAAAACTAATTTCATATTTTTTCCTCCAAACTTATTTTTAATAAATTTTATTCTATTCTATCTAATTTGTCCATTTCCATAAATTATATATTTTGTTGTTGTAAGTTCTTTTAATCCCATTGGTCCTCTAGCGTGAAGTTTTTGAGTGCTAATTCCTATTTCTGCACCAAATCCAAATTCTCCACCATCTGTAAAACGTGTAGAAGCATTTACATATACACTGCTACTATCAATTTCGTTTAAGAACTTTCTTGCATTTTCATAATTTTTAGTAATAATACTTTCTGAATGTTTTGTACTATATTTATTAATATGTTCAATTGCTCTTTCTAAATGTTCAACTGTTTTTAAAGATATAATAAGATCTAAATATTCTGTCCCCCAATCTTCTTCAGTAGCTTCTATAATATTACCAGAAATTTGACAGGCTAATTTATCTCCTCTTATTTCAACATTTTTCTTTGATAATCTTTCTACTAATAATGGAATAAATTCTTTTGCAATATTTTGATGAATGACCAAAGATTCGCAAGCATTACATACTCCTGTTCTTTGTGTTTTAGCATTCTCAATAATATTAAGTGCCATATCATAATCTGCTGTTTCATCTACATATACATGGCAATTCCCTGTTCCTGTTTCAATTACTGGAATAGTGCTGTTTTCAACCACTGTTTTTATTAATCCTGCACC
>CANEMG010000083.1 GCA_947428535.1 uncultured Clostridium sp.
AGATGTTTTGATTTTCCAAAGCATCTTATATTATGAAATACATAATTTAAGTATATATTGCCTAGTAAAATTATAAAGACTTGACAGATTTGCAAGGAGAAAAAATGAAAAAAGGAAGAAAAGTTTTAATAAATATTTTTATAGTTTCTCTAACTTTAGGAATAATTACTAAAATAATGTTAAATGATTATGATGAGAAAGAGATTAAAGAGGAAGTTGAATATAATACGCAGAGACTTAGTTTGCAAGGGGAACAAGTAGATGAAAAAAAAGAAGAGATTAAAGAACCTGTTATAGAAGAAAAAAAAGAGGATGCAATAGAAGAAATACAAGAAAGTGTAATAGAAGAATATAGAGGATATAAAGTTATTGCTAAGTTAGAGATACCTAATATTGATTTAGAGACTTATGTATTAGAAGAGTATTCCAATAATGCTTTAAACATATCTGTTACTAAATTTTGGGGAGCCAATCCAAATGAAGTAGGAAATTTATGTATTGCAGGTCACAACTTTCAAAATAAAAATATGTTTCATAATTTAAGAAAGTTAAAAAAGGGAGATAATATTTTTATAACAAGCAATGAAAACGGAAAAGTACAATATTCAATTTATAATGTATACAAAGTATTACCAGAAGATGTAGGGTGTTTATCTCAAGAAACTAATGGAAAAAAAGAAATAACACTTATAACTTGTACAAATGATTCTAAAAAAAGAATTATTATAAAAGCAAGAGAAAGCAATTAATAGGAAGATTAGGAGCTTTAAAGATATTTGTTAATTAGTATCTTTAAACGAAGCAGAAGGGGATGATATTTCAAATGAAAAAAGTATTTAAATATTTTTTGGTGCTTATTATAACTATATTTACAATAGTAATCATATGTTATTATTCTAGTGTAAATGCTTCAAGTAAATTAGAAGGTATTGACAAGTTTCCAATTAATTATCAAGGATATCTCAGAGAGCTATCAAAAAAACATCCAAATTGGAAATTTACAGCATTATATACTAATTTAGATTGGAATTATGTAATAAATAATGAAAATATATTTGGCAAAAATTTAGTACCAAAGAATTATTCTGATAATTGGAAAAATACAAAACCTGGTGAATATAATGTAGAGGTAGATAGAGGATGGGTAGATGCTTCAAGAAAAGCAGTTGAATATTGTATGGATCCACGAAGTTTTTTAGATGAAGTACGAGTATTTCAATTTGAAACTTTATCATATGATGAGCGTACAAATAATTTAGAAGGAATAGAAAAAATATTATATGGTACAGAATTTTATAATAGACAAGTTTCATATCTAGATTCAAATGGAAATAATATAAATATGAACGATAAATATTCCAATTTAATTTTAAAAGCAGGTAGAACTTCAAGAGTTAGCCCATATCATTTAGCATCGCGAATAAAACAAGAAGTTGGTCCGTTTTTAACACATAGTTCGATAAGTGGAAATGTTGAAGGATATAAAGGACTTTATAATTTTTATAATATAGGAGCTACAAGTTCTTCAGAACCAATGGGAGCTATAAAAAATGGTCTTACCTTTGCAAGAGATGGAAAAGGAGCAAGTGCAGAAACTAAAAATAAATATTTAATACCTTGGAATACAAAAGAAAGAGCAATTACAGGTGGAGCAATTTTTATAGGTTCAAGTTATATAAATGTAGGTCAAAATACAATATATTTACAAAAATTTGATGTTAATGATCAAAGAAGTGATTCATTATTTTGGCATCAATATATGACTAATGTATTAGCTCCATATAGTGAATCACAATCTATATATAAGGGATATCAAAAAATAGGATTATTAGATAGTGCGATGTCATTTATAATTCCAGTTTATGACAATATGCCTGAGATACCACCACCACATCCTGATACTAATATTAGTGTTTTGCCACCAGTAGTGGAAGTAGAAAAAATAGAGTTAGCAATTGACAATAAAGTATTGCAAAAAGGAGAAAATAAAAAATTAGAAGTTAAAATATTTCCAGAAGAGGCGAGCAGTCATAAAATAATTTATACTTCTAGCAATCCTAATATAGTAAGCGTTGATGATAAAGGGATTATTACGGGGATTCATTCAGGAACAGCTACAATAACAGCTAAATCAGAAAAAAATAGTGTTCAAGCTCAAATTGATATAGAGGTATATAGTAAGGTAACAGAAATTATATTAGATCAAACAGAAATTTTTGTGCAAATAGATGATACTTTTAAAATAAATGGAATAGTTGAACCAGATGATGCAAATGAAAAGGGGATTTTATACACTAGTGTAGATAATAACATTGCAAGTATTGATGAAAATGGTATGATTATGGCAAAACAAATAGGTGAAACAAATATTATTGCAAGGTCTAAAGAGAATCCAGATATAAAATCAGAATGTAAGGTAATTGTAGTAAGAAAAATGGATGATTCAGAAATACATTTTGAAGCACCACTTAAAGTAGATAGTTTGGAAGTTAGTGGAATAAATTATAAAGAAAACACAGTTTCTAATATAAGAAAATTGATTATAACAGATTTAGAAATAGAATTTGTAAATAACAAGGGTGAGTTATTACAAGATACGAATTTAGTTGGAACAGGAAGCAAAATAAGAATAAAAGAAGATGGAAAGATTTTAAGAGAATATAAAGTTATTTTATATGGAGATGATAATGGAGATGGAAAAATAAATGGAATAGATTTATTAGTTCTTCAACGCCATATTTTAGAAATAGAAAGAATGAGTGATATATATATCAAAGCAGCTAATGTTAGGAAAACTCCACCTAAGCCAACATCAATAGATTTATTGCTAATACAAAGACATATTTTAGAAATACAATTTATTGAGCAGTAATTGAGAAAGGAATATATTTTTATGAAAAAAATAATTTGGTTATATTGTGTAATAATAGCTGTTTTGTATGTTAGCTTTTATAGTAGTTATGCCATTGTTTCAGAAACAGTTTATTTAAACAGAAATAAAGATATTTTAGAAATAGGGGAAGATATAGAAGTATATGTAACTTTAGAAAATAGTAATATAGTAGCTTTTAATTTGAATCTTTATTATGATAAAACAAAATTAGAATATATTTCAGGTCCAGAAAATACTAATGTAATTGAAAATAGGATTTTATATGTTTGGCATGATGAAACAGGTGGAAATAGACCTAAAAATGGAGAATTAGCAAAGTTTACTTTTAGGGCAAAAGAAGAAGGAATTGCAAATTTTAATATTGATGGTGAATTCTATAATAATGTTCCTGAACTGATACAAACAGAATTTAAAGGAAGTAGTGTCCAAATAGGAAAAGAAACAGTAATAGAACAAAATGATGTTATCAGTGTAGAAAAAGTAAATTTTGAAAATTCTGAACATATGACTACAGGATTGGAAAAGAATAATACTGATTTAGAAACATTGGCTGTTCAAGATATATTATTATATCCACCATTTGATAAGATGATAAAAGAATATAGTATAGAAGTGTCCGAAAATATAAAGAAATTAAATATTCTGGCAATTCCAGAAAATGAAAATGCTAAAGTTCAAATTATTGGATCTGAGGAATTAAATACTGGAAATAATTTGATTAAAATTGAAGTAACAGCAGAAGATGGTAAAACCAAAAGTGAATATGAAATAAATGCATATAAAAGAAATACTGAAGAAGAGAAAGATTATATAGAAGAGCAAGAAGAAAATGAAAAAAAACTAGAGCAAATATATGATGCACAAAAAACTAGTGGTGAAATAGAAGTTCCTAAAAATAGTAAAGTAGAAAGTATAAGTGAAAAACCAGATTTTATCCAAATTGTAATTGTTAGTACCTTAGCTATTTTAGTAATTGGAATAGTAGCTTTTAAATATAAATGACAAATTTGAAAAAACTACGAAATTGCTTTCGTAGTTTTTTGTTATTATTTAATTACGTTGGTAAAACAGTAGTGCTACTTGCACCTCTACCAACTACTTGATTCATTAAAGCATTCCATGTATTTCTACCTATAATTCCATCAGCAGATAAACCATTTTTATTTTGGAATGAAATAACTGAACTATTAGTTCTTATTCCAAATACTCCATCTAGGCCACCAGTATCATATCCAAGTGTTGTAAGGGCATCTTGAGCTATACACACATATACGCCTCTACTACCAGTTCTTATTAGAGGATACCCAGATGCAACTTGTCGTTCATCAAAATGTACCCATCTAGGTGTAAGTGAGGCTGGTTCACGGGTAACACAGGTTTTCAAAATAATATAGTGATAGATGAAAACCTCATAGCCAACTATATTCACAAGGAAAGCAAGAGAAGTGAATATGTGGACAAATTTAGAGAATATATATAGATACAATAAAGAAAAAATTAATTGTTGCAGATAAGAAAATCAATTTTATAGATATAAGTGAAATTGAGCCAATATAGATTTTACAATTAAAAAAGCAAACAGTAATTGAAAGCTATTTGCTTTTGTGATATTATGCTGGTAAATTTTAGATATTATTGGAGATAGTATGAATAAAAAAATAATCATATTTATTATCGTTGTTATAATTGGATTATGTATAGAACTTGTAGTTTTTAAAAGTAATGGGAATGAAAGAATTGGAAATCAAGTAGAAAATATGAATCAATTTAATGAAATTTCAAAAGAAGAAGTAAATTTAGATGATGAAATATCAAAAGTTATAGATAATGGTATTATTACTAATATTGAAAATAACCTTATAACAATAAAGGATAAAGAAAGCGATAATTTATATTCTGTAGAAATTGATAAAAATACAAAGATATCAAACTATAGGACAAATGAAGATATGAATTTATCTGATTTAAAAATAGGAGATTACTATATTTCTGGTAAAATAGTAAGAAATATAATAGGAGATGAATGGGAAAAAGAATGTATTAAAAATTTAGCATATTGCTATGCTGAAGGAGGAAACTTAATATGTAATCCTAGAGAAATTACGAATATTGAAAATATGGGAGATTATGTTATTATCACTTTAATAATGGAAGATGGTACAACAAAGTATTTTAGTGAAGAAAAAAATATAAATACATTTGAATTAAAAGCAAGAGTTAATTCTAATTTGAAAATTCCAACAGTTAAGGGAGGCGTAACTGTTTATAATTTAAAAGAAGAAACAGAAGGCTTTATGTTTTGGATAGAATTAGATAAAAATACTATTGATAATAAATATCCAACAATAAGTGATATAGAGATATACGATAAATAGTAATTATCAGAAAAAATGCTTGAAATAAGAATTTAAAAATAGAGGGGATGTCATATGAATAAATTAAATAAATTTTTTTAGTCTTAGTTATAGTTTTAATAATTGCAGTAATAGGATTATATAGATATGTAATAAAGATAT
>CANEMG010000084.1 GCA_947428535.1 uncultured Clostridium sp.
ATAGGTAAAGAAAAAAAAGACATAGAATTTATAAAAGATGAATTTAATTCAACAAAAGGAAATATATATTTTTTTGCAGAAGAAATGGCACAAAAGTTTAATACAAATTCAGAAAAAGTTTTAGAAGAAGTAAAAAATGTAATAAACAATGGTGAAGATCTGACATTTGAAGATGCTAGAAGATTTTTAAAAAAGCTTAAAGAAAAAGGGCACAGAATTATTATGCTTACATATATTCCCAATAAAGATAATATGGGATTTCAAGAAGAAAAGATTAAAGGTTCAGGAATAGAAAAATATTTTGATGACATAATAATAACATCGGAATATAAATTTACATTAGATATAGACTATAAAAATGGAATTTTTATTGATGATGATCCACGAGATTTAAATGGATTATATGAAAAAAAACCAATGAAAGTAATAAGAATAAGAAAGAAGAATAATAAACGTTCAACAATAGATATTGACAATAAAGACATAGAAGAATATATTTCTTTTGATAATATTGAAATTTTTTAAAAATTTCAATAAAACTTATTCATAAGTAAAAATTAAAAGAAAAATAGATAATAAATGTTTGACAATATAAAATAAATGTTGTAAAATAGAAAACATAATATGAATTGCGATGAAAAAGAGGAAGTATATAAAAAAGAGATTTCTAGTGATTTTGTGATAGTGGAAAACAAATAATATCTAATATACTTTGGAGCTTTGGAGCAATATAAATTAAGGTGGGCAAATAAAATGCCAATTAGGGTGGAACCGCGTAAGTAGTGCTTGCGTCCCTAGCTTTATGCTAAGGATGTAAGCTTTTTGTTTTGCAAAAATTACTCCTTAGAAAATTATATGAAGAAAGCCATATCTTCATAAAAAAATAAAGAGGAGGTTTTAATTATGGTACAATCAATGGAAAAAATTGTAAATTTATGTAAGGCAAGAGGATATGTATATCCAGGTTCTGAAATTTATGGAGGTTTAGCAAATACTTGGGATTATGGACCTTTAGGTGTTGAACTAAAGAACAATGTAAAAAAAGCATGGATGAAAAAATTCATTCAAGAAAATAAGTATAATGTAGGTTTGGATGCAGCAATTTTGATGAATCCACAAACTTGGGTAGCATCAGGACATGTTGGAGGATTTTCTGATCCGCTTATAGATTGTAAAGAATGTAAAACAAGACATAGAGCAGATAAGCTTATAGAAGAATGGGCTCATGATAACGGAAAAGACATGATAGCAGATGGAATGTCAGATGAAGAAATGATAAAATTTATGGATGATAATAGTATAAATTGTCCAAACTGTGGAGCACACAATTTTACAGAAATAAGAAAATTTAATTTAATGTTTAAAACATTTCAAGGTGTAACAGAAGATGCTAAAGCAGAAATATATCTAAGACCTGAAACAGCTCAAGGTATATTTGTAAACTTTAAAAATGTAATGAGAACAACAAGAAAGAAAATTCCTATGGGTATAGCTCAAATAGGAAAAGCATTTAGAAATGAAATTACACCAGGAAACTTCACATTTAGAACAAGAGAATTTGAGCAAATGGAACTTGAATTTTTCTGTAAGCCAGGAACAGATTTAGAGTGGCATGCGTATTGGAAAGATTATTGTAAAAAATGGTTATTAAATTTAGGAATGTTAGAAGAAAATATAAGATTAAGAGATCATTCTAAAGAAGAATTATCACATTATAGTAATGGAACAACAGATATAGAATTTGCTTTCCCATTTGGATGGGGAGAATTATGGGGAATTGCAGATAGAACTGATTTTGATTTGTCACAACATATGAAGTTTTCTAAAGAAGATATGAATTATTTAGATCCAGAAACAAATGAAAGATATGTACCATATTGTATAGAACCATCACTTGGAGCAGACAGAGTAACTCTTGCATTTTTATGTAATAGTTATTTTGAAGAGAAAGTAGAAGAAGGAGATGTAAGAACAGTTTTAAAACTACATCCAGCATTAGCTCCATATAAAGTTGCAGTATTACCATTATCTAAGAAGTTATCAGATAAAGCTGATGAAGTATATACTGAATTATCAAAACATTTTATGTGTGATTATGATGAGTCAGGAAGTATTGGAAAAAGATATAGAAGAGAAGATGAGATTGGAACACCTTTCTGCGTAACAGTTGATTTTGATACTTTAGAAGATGGAACTGTAACAATAAGAGATAGAGATACTATGGAGCAAATAAGATTAAAAATTGAAGATGTTGCTAAATATGTTGAAGATAAATTAGTATTTTAGTGAAAATAATAAAATTAAAAGAGTTAAATGACTAGTACGAAAATAGTCAAAGAGTAGTTTGGTCAACTACTCTTTTTTATTTAGTAGAAAAGATATAGGAATTTATCTGTAATTTTAAAATTATTTGACATATAATAAACTAGTAAAATTTGCTTTTTTATGTAAATTAAAGTATAATATACATATAGGTTATTTTACTTGACCTTTAGAAAATCATTAGTATTTCTGAAGGTCACACACCTTCAGAGATGGATTCATTAGGAGGTGCGTATGAGAGCATTAACACTTTATCCTACGGAAGAAATTCAGTTACGGCAATTATTGAGAAAATTGAATGATTACGGAAAAATAAATTGTGATTTCCCAACATTCTCAAAATTGTATGAAGAATGGCATAAACAAGCCTTCCCGGGTTGCCGAATTGACTTTACGACAGCTATGTTTAGAGATGATTGGTTTTTAGAATTTGTCAAGTTCTTAGCCAATAAAGATATTTAAATGTGGCTGATTAGGTCAAAAAGGAAGGAGTTGAAATTAAAGAGATTTCAACTCCTTCCTTTTATTTGTTATGGGGGAATGTCAAATATCTTAAGATTTTTTTCTTACCATTAAAAAATCAAAATTATCTCTGTAAATTTCTTTTACAATTTCTTCATATGAAAATGTTATATCTATTTGCTTATCCCCTTCAGGATAAGAGTTTGATACATAAAATTCATTGTTTTCTTTATTCAAACTTGTTATAACTATGTAATGTCCTTCTTTAGCAAATATATTAGGATGAGGTCCAACGCATGTTATTGCCATATAGCCATCTTTTATCATATCTATTATAATTTGCTTCATAAATTCTGGTTGATCGTAATTTATTTTCATTATTTTATATTCTATGTCCATTTTTTCTTCTATTAATTTGTTCAAACAATATATAATTGATACTCCATTAATTCCTTCAAAATAACCATCAGATAAAAAGCCATGCTCATTAAACAGCATTTTTTTAGAAATGGAAATTGGATCTTCGTTATATCCTAAACTTGCTAAAATAGTAGCTAATGAAGTAGGACCACAACCGTTTTTATTTATTACCCAGTTAGTAGACTCTATTGGTTCAGTATATTCATATTGTTTAAATCTAATAGTTAAACATCTTCCATATTTATTAGGCTCTATTAAATCATATTTTTTATTATTCAGATTAATCACTCCTTATAATTTATATCTATTTAACTATTATTATATTAAAATTTAATGTCTATAGCAATATCTTCCTTATGTGGTGTAGATGAGCTTATTATTTTGATAAATAGTGCTATTTAACGCATTTTTACATTTATGTGTGTGCATATGAAAATGTAATAAATAATATTTTTTGTATAACTTACATAAAATATAATGTAAAAAATATTAGTCGCATACGATTAATACACGTTTGCAAAAATATATAAAAACAACAAGTTTTGCAAATGAACTTGCAAAACTTGTTGACTTTTTTACTAAAAAATGTGAAGAAAAAAGTTATACAAATTATGATGATTATAGCAAAAAAGCATGGATATTCATATAAAGAAACAGAAGAAATAATAAAGGAATTTTATTTAAAAAAGTAATGCAGTAAGTAATGCAGTAGGAGAATTTTTTGACATATATGTGGCATATATGCAAAAATAAGAAAACACTGTAAGTCCACTAAAACCAATATGTAAAGTGATATAAAATAAAAGGAGAGTTGTTTAAAACTCTCCTTTTATGGTGCAGATGGCCGGAATCGAACCGGCACGGTTTATTCAACCGCAGGATTTTAAGTCCTGTGCGTCTACCAGTTCCGCCACATCTGCATTTAACTGGTATTACAGCTTTTCAACTGACAATTGTTATTATACTATCTAAAAAAAAATTTGTCAATACTTTATTTAAATTTTTTGTACTAAAATTAAGTAGAAAATATGATAGTGACAAAAAGCCTTCTAAGTGTTATAATTAAAAGGAAATAAAAACTTATAGGAGGTACTACTCATGATAATGAAAGGAGAAAAAAGTGCTTGGGAAGTAGTGAAGTTTTTCCGGAGTCAGCCACAACAAGAAGAAAGCGTAAAGCTATTTGGTTTTAAGGTGCAGCTGAAGCAGTTCAACAGGAATGCATATGAAACTTCAAGATATATTGAAGTAAACTTTCCTCAATATACTGCACATGCGAAGGAGGATAGCATTGACAAGTTATCAATTAGCTATAGAAAGTTAGAACCGATTGATGACTGTGTTAGTGACAACAGAAAAGTGTGCGATATGGTAATAGCACTTTGGGAAGCACAAAAACATCAAGCATGGGAGATAGAGCTTGTCAGTATTAAGGTGATTTTGCCAAAATGTGCGGATGCCCAAGAGATAGCATCATTCATATGTAAAAACTATCCAAAGTATAAGGCACATCCAAAGTACCAGAGCGAGTATCCGATTGTAGCGATAGGTAATCAGTAGAAGATTGCTCCAGTCATTAAAGGAGTAACCTTGAAGCTCAGACAGGCAATAGAGTCTGAGCTTTTTTATTTTGTGAATATATTTGATATGAAGTTGAAAAAAATATAAAAATATGCTAAAATAACATAGATACAACGTTATGTTACCTATAAAATAATTCTTAAGGGAACAATGAGAAAGGAGAGACTATGGGATTAGAAAAAGTTGTACAATCATTGTCAGATCTTCGGGGACCAGTAATTTTTAGACCGCAAAGAGGCGTCTTAGGAGAAGCTATGAATGAAGCCCAAGAATTTCCCAATGTTAGAGCAATGAAAAAATTTATTGTGAAGGATTGGAATGAAGGGTGGAAAGGCGAAGGCGACCTGTTTACAGTAGATGAGATTGTAATAGATGATACATATACTGTAAACGATAAGAGGATAGGATGGGAAGACACGATGCAAGTGTGTATAAAGAGATTGGGGAAAGATGTATATCGTATTCCTCAGTGCATCGGAATGTGTGCGACAATATACCCACATGAGAAATAGTTGTTTTGTAGAGAACCATACAGGCTAATGTGTGGTTCTCGTTTTATATTATAAATTAAAAG
>CANEMG010000085.1 GCA_947428535.1 uncultured Clostridium sp.
ATAGTTGTAGTACTATATACGTTTATTATAAGTAAAATGGATAACATCTGGTTAAGTTCATTAGTACCTGTAATAGGTTTTACTTTATCTACACTATCTTTAAAAATAATAAGAAAATTATGGGAAAGAAATAGATAATTATAAAGGGGATAAGGCTAAATGGAAAGAATTTTAGTATTAGGAACAGGAGCTGGAACACCACTTGATTGTTTTAATACATGTTTTATATTACAAAATGACAATAAAAACTTTTTGGTAGATACAGGCGGAGGACTTCAAGTATTAAGACAAATAAGAGATAGTAATGTGAAAATAGATGATATACATGATGTATTTATATCACATAAGCATATAGATCATTTATTAGGAATCTTTTATATATTGCGTAATATATGTCACAGAATGTGGAGTGGTGGTCGGAGGAAAATATAAAGGTAATTTGAATTTATATTGTTCTAAAGAAGTAAAAAATATTATAGATACTTTTGTATCACAAACTTTTCATCCTGTACATAAGGAAAGATATGATAATAATGTTGTCTTTTACGAGCTTAAAAATAATAAAATATACAATATAATAGGGTATGATATAGAAGTTTTAGACTTATATTCTGATGAAAGTGAATTGTACGGTTTTCAAACAAAATTAAACAATGGAAAAATATTAACTTTTTTAGCAGATGCGCCATGTTCTTCTAAGATGTATAACAAAATTGAAAACACGGATTGGGCTTTTTCAGAAGTGTTTTGCTTAGAAGCTGATAAAGATATTTTTAAACCACATGAAAAAAATCATTCAACAGTAAAAGATATATGTGAAATAGCTGAAAATCTTAAAATTAAAAATTTAGTTTTATGGCATATAGGTGATAAAAGAATGGAAAATAGAAAAGAAAAATTCGAAAAAGAAGGAAAAGAATTTTTTAGTGGAAATTTATATGTTCCAGATGATTTAGATATAATTAATTTATAAATTAGGAGGTATATATGAAAATTGTAGTAGGATGTGTTGTGAAAAAGGATAATAAAATTTTAATGGTACAAGAGGGACAAAAAATTTGTTATGAACAATGGAACTTTCCAGCAGGCCATGTTGATGAAGGGGAAACAATAACAGATGCAGCAGTTAGGGAAACGTATGAAGAAACAGGATGTAAGGTAAAATTAACAGGAGTGCTACCAATTTCTACAGTAAAAAATCCAAATGGTGAATCAGTTTTTCATGTAAGATTTACAGCAGATATGATAGAAGAAAATATTAAAGTTGATGGAGATGAAATTTTAGATGTTAAATGGTTAGAAATCGATGAAATAAAAAATATGTCAAAAGATAAGTTACGTGCATTAGATATTAACTTAAATTTTATTAAAAATATGGAAGAAAGAAAAATATATCCATTAGATGTATTTGATATGGGAATATATATTAGATAATTTTGGAGTTATATTAAATGTTAAAAAATAAAAAGGTTATTATATTTGATTTAGATGGAACTTTAATAGATTCAGTTGGAATTTGGAATGAAATAGATGAAATTCTTATTAAAAAAATAGGAACTAAGGAATTAGATGATGTAGATATAGGAAATCAACGAGATACTAAATTAAAAGAATACAAATCCTTTCCTGATGCATATTTGGAGTATTGTGGTTTTTTAAAAGATAAATATCAATCTGAAATGTCTAAACAAGAAATTAAAAAGTTAAGATATGAAATAGCAGATAGATATCTAAAAGAAGTAGTAGATTATAAGCCTAATGTAGAAAAGTTTTTAAAGTTTTTAAAAGATAATGGTTTTATATTAGTTATTGCAAGTACTACTAATGATAGTACAATTGAAAAATATAAATATTATAATAAGAATATAATAGAAAAAGCTAATTTTGAAGATACATTTAAATTAGTTTATGCTAAGGGAGCGGTTAAAGAAATAAAGCCAAATCCAGAAATTCATTATAAAATATTGAATGAGTTAAAAGTAAAAAAAGAGGAATGTTTAATAATAGAAGATGCACTTGTTGGCGTAGAGGCTGCTAATAATGCAGGAATAGAAGTTGCAGTAATATATGATAGGTATTCAGACTGTAATAGAATACAAATAAATGAATTATCTAATTATCAATTTAAGGATTTTAATGAGATTTTGGAAAGTTGTAAATTAGAAGTAATGGAGAATAAATGATGTTAAAGCCAATTATTATACAAGGTGCTATGCCTATGGAAATAGAAGAATTACTAAAAAATATTCAAATAGAAAAAGAAGAATTAATTCATAATTTTAAGTTTTATATTGGAATATTAGAAAATTATCCAATAATAATATCTGAAACAAAAATTGGAATTATAAATGCAAGTATGGCAACATGTATAGGTATTGAAAAATTTAATCCAATTGCAATTTTAAATCAAGGAGTTGCAGGTTCACATATAAATTCAATACATAGAAATGATATAGTAATAGGAGAGAAAAGTGTTAATATAAATTCATTTATTACTGGAATAAAAAATAGAAATGAAGGCACAAATCCTTATGAATGGGAATTTGATAATAGATCTTTTGAAGTTAACTGTGATAAAAGATTGTTAAAGATTGTCAAAAGATATAACACTAATGAGTACAATATATTTTATGGAACATTAGGAAGTGGAGATATTTTTAATAGAGAAGTAGATAGAATAGAATGGATAAGAAGTAAAAAAGATACATTATCAGAAGATAATGAAAGTATAGCAGTATATACAATTTGTGAAAATTTTGGCATTCCTTGTATAGGTTTTAGAACTATTACTAATAATGAAATCACGCAAAAAGAATGTGATGGCTCTACTTCTTCTAGAAAAGATTTAAATAAGAGAGCAAATAAAATAATTTCTAAACAGTATGATGGTTTACCTGCAATAATATCTCAAAATTTTACTTTGGAGTACACAAAAGAATTAATAAAGAATCTAAATATTTAACAGAAGTATATAAGAAAAACAGTTGCAAATTTTGCAACTGTTTTTAGATGTGGATTTTTATAAGTTATTTATTGATTTGACATATAATTTTGTTTTACAGTATCGATTTTTGTTTGTTCAGCATTTTCTGTTTTATACCAACCTTTTTCTTTCATTAAATTATAAATTTTATTTTGAATATTTAAAGATTCGTTTAAAGCTTCTTTAAAAGCACAATGTACTTCTGCAGTAGAAGATTCAATTGCTCCATGAAGATATAAATCACAAACACCTTTTATAACTAATAATTCATTTTCCATTAAATCTCTGTCTTCCATAAGTTCCTCCTATAATAAATTTAAAAATTTGCTATATAATTCATTATGCTTATTTGCCAACTCTCCTATATAAGTAGAAAGAGTAGGGTCAGTTAATTTACTTGAAGTTTTGCTTGCACAAGATTTCATAAATTTTTCATGTCCTAAAGCATCTTCAACATATAAAAGTTCTTTACTTGTCATTTTTTATCACCTCTTAAGTAAAAGTCTTTCCAGAAAAAAGAAATATATGCAAAATATATTTAAAATTTTGTAAGTTTAAATATATAATTATTTATGACTAATAAATAAAAGTAATAAATTTACATAAAGTTATTGACAATTTAGTTATTCTGTTATAAGCTAAGTTTATAGTCCTATAACAATTAGTAAATTAATTGATTGCTAGTATAGGAAAGGCCAAACTATAATTATTCAAAGGAGGTATAAATAATGAGTAAATTTGGCAATAGTTTTGATGTAATTGTGGTAGGAGGTGGCCCAGCAGGCATGTTTTGTGCCTATGAAATGCTTCAAAGAGCTCCCAAGAAAATATTGATTATTGAACGGGGAAAAAGAGTACCGGACAGAAATTGTCCTGAAAAGAAGTATGGAAAATGCCTGAAATGCAAGCCGTTTTGTAACATTACAAATGGTTCATCAGGTGCAGGTGCATTTTCAGATGGGAAACTTTCACTCTTTAACAAGGATGATGATGATATTTATGTAGGTGGAAATCTGCATAAATACATCGGTGTAGCTCAGACAAAGGAGTTAATTTCATATACTGATGAAATTTATCTCAAGTTTGGTGCTAATAAAAAACTTGAAGGGGTAAAATATCCTGCTGAAGTTGCTAAAATCCGTAAATCTGCTGAGAGAGTTGGGCTGGACTTAGTAAATATTCCTATTAGGCATCTAGGAACAGATAAAGCTCCGATTATCTATCAAAAAATCGAAAAATATTTAGAAGATAAGGGGGTTATAACATTATTTGAAACAGAAGTAACAGATCTAATTGTTGAAGATAATGTTATATCTGGTGTACAGTACAATCCCAATTACCTTGGTAAGGAACTAATGAGTGCTTATGCAGCTAAAGTTGTTTTAGCTGTTGGCAGGGGGGGCGCAGATTGGCTTGAAATGATGTGTAAAAAACATAAAATTTCATCAACTCCGGCTATCATTGATGTAGGCATTCGATATGAACTTCCAGATATAATAATGAGTGATATTAACCATTATATGTATGAAGGAAAATTTTATGGAAAACCCAATCCTTTCAATGACAAAGTCAGGACATTTTGCCAGAATCCATCTGGTTTTGTATCATCAGAGGTATACAAGGATGATTTAATTTTGGTAAATGGTCATTCCCCTGAGGAGGGAGTAAAGAGCAATAATACAAATTTGGCTCTTTTAGTATCTATTGCACTTCCAGGTGTTGATGCCCCGATGGAGTACTCTCGGAATATAGCAAGAAATTTAAATGCTCTTGCTCATGGGCAGGTAATGATTCAGCGGTTCGGGGATCTTGTCGATGGAAAGAGAACATTAAAGGAAGACCTCGAGATTAACTCTGTCATTCCAACGTTAAAATCAGCAGTTCCAGGAGATATCTGTTTAGGTATGCCATATAGAATAATGACAGATATTATAGGTTTTATTCGAATGATGAATGAAGTGGTACCAGGATTTGCTGCAGCGGACAATCTTTTATATGGACCAGAGCTGAAATTTTACAGTAATAAGGTGGATATCAGCAATAAGTTTGAAACCAGCATTTCAGGATTGTATGCAATTGGAGATGGGTGCGGCCTTACACGTGGACTTATGATGGCTTCGGCCTCAGGAGTTCAGTTGGCCAGGTATTTGTGTAGATAATACACAGAAAGATAAGGCGAGTTCGGTTAAAGAACTCGCCTTACTTTATACTGACCTATCAGTTCAATTATATTTGTCGAAATTTGTTATATAATTATATTAAGAATAAAAGAAAATACTTTAAATATAATATTGTACATAAAAATATATTCTTATAATAATAAATAAGGTAGGTAAAAAAAATGAAAAGTGAAAAAATCTTTGATGTGAAAG
>CANEMG010000086.1 GCA_947428535.1 uncultured Clostridium sp.
AAACTAAAGGAATAATTGCTTTATATTATTACTATAGATTTTTATTAGGATTGCATAAAAGAAATAATGTGCAGCATAAGTTAACACCTAATATGAGAAAAGCTATTGAAAGAATGGATCATTATTCAGAACAAATAAGATTCTTGTGTAAGTATAAATTAGAAACAATAGATGATGTAGATGAACTGAAAACAAAGAAGTTAAGAGAAAAGCAAGATATATTAAATACTAGAAATAGATTATATTATAAAAGAGGTAAAGTAGATAATGAAACAGAGAAAAATGAGATTACAAAGCAAATAATTGTAGTTACAACTGAACTAAAAAGAGTAAAAAAGGAAATTAGAATGTGTGATGAAGTTACAGATAATGTTCCTAGTATGAAGGAACAAATAAGAGAAACTGAAGAAAAATCAAAGGGAAGGGAAAAACAAAAGAAGAAAGATAGAAAATATGAAAGATAGTAATTAAATCTATTTCTTGAAATTTATATGTTTTGAGAAATAGATTTTTTTGTCGAAAAAAGTAGAAATAATTATATGATTAAATTGTCGAATAATGTTGTGAAATTTATGGTTTTGTGATATAAAATATACTAGAGAATTTATATTTAAAAGGAGCGCTAGTATGATAAATAATCGAGAAAGAGAAGAACTACATAAAGCTATATGGTCAATAGCAGATGATTTAAGAGGCTCAGTAGATGGATGGGATTTTAAACAATATATTTTAGGTATAATGTTTTATAGATATATTTCGGAAAATATAACTAATTATATAAATGAAGGAGAAAGAAATGCAGGAGATACAAACTTTGATTATGCAAAACTAAAAGATAGTGAAGCAGAGCCCGAAAGAAATAATCTTGTAAAAGAAAAAGGTTTCTTTATTTTACCATCAGAATTATTTTCTAATGTAGTAAAAAGTGCAAGAGATGATGAAAACTTAAATGAAACATTAGAAAGGATATTTAATAATATAGAAAATTCTGCAAAAGGTGCTGAAAGTGAAGATGATTTTTCAGGGCTATTTGATGATATAGATGTAAATAGTAATAAGTTAGGTGCAACAGTTGGTAAAAGAAACGAAAAACTTGTAAAAATTCTTGAAGGAATAGCTAATATTAATTTAGGTAATTATCAAGATAATCAAATTGATGCTTTTGGAGATGCTTATGAATTTTTAATGACTATGTATGCATCTAATGCAGGAAAGTCAGGTGGAGAGTTTTATACACCACAAGAAGTTAGTGAACTTTTAACTAAACTAGCTATTGTTGGAAAAACATCAGTAAATAAAGTATATGACCCTGCTTGTGGTTCAGGTTCATTACTATTAAAGTCTGCAAAGATATTAGGCAAAGAAAATGTTAGAAATGGATTCTATGGACAAGAGATAAACTTAACTACATATAATCTTTGTAGAATAAATATGTTTTTACATGATATAGGGTATGACAAATTTGATATAGCATGTGAAGATACATTGACATCTCCACAACATTGGGATGATGAACCATTTGAAGTAATTGTATCAAATCCACCATATTCGATAAAATGGGCAGGAGATGATAATGCAGTTTTAATCAATGATCCTAGATATTCTCCAGCAGGAGTATTAGCACCAAAATCAAAAGCAGACTTTGCATTCATTATGCATTCTCTTTCATGGTTAGCAACAAATGGAACTGCATCAATAGTTTGTTTTCCTGGTATTCTTTATAGAGGTGGAGCAGAACAAAAAATAAGAAAATATTTAATAGATAATAACTTTGTAGATTGTATTATTCAGTTACCAGATAATCTATTTTTTGGAACAAGTATTGCTACTTGTATAATGGTTTTAAAGAAAAGCAAAAAAGATAATAGTACACTATTTATAGATGCAACAAATGAATGCGTTAAAGTAACAAATAATAATAAATTAACTGATGAAAATATAAATAATATAGTTGATATATTTACTAAAAGAGAAGATAAAGAATATGTTGCTAAACTTGTTTTTAATAAAGAAATAGAAGAAAATGATTATAATTTATCAGTATCAACTTATGTAGAAAAAGAAGATACTAGAGAAAAAATAGATATTGTAGAATTAAATAAAGAAATAGATAAAATAGTTGCTAGAGAACAGGTGCTTCGTGATGAAATAAAGAAAATTATTTCAGAAATCGAGGAATAAGTAATGAATGAATGGGAATTAGCAAGATATTTAATTGATGCAAAAAAAGATATTGATACACTTCTTTTTATAAAATTATATTTTGATAAGATATCAAACTTGGATTTGAAAGAAAAAATAAACAAGATTCAAATGGATTTTTATATAAAATTATGTGTGATATTAGATAATATAATAAATAAGAGAGAAAAAAAGAAGATATGTGAAGGTAATAGAATAATAAATGATATTTATTATGAAAGAGATAAAGATAAGGCTCATAAAGATAGTGACTATATAAAAAAAGAATATACTTCATTTAATGATATTATAAAATGTATGAAAACACAAATAGATGAGGTTAAGATTCTTGCTAATAATAAATTACCTACTATTTTAACATTAGACTATGTTCCTCATGATAAAGAATTATTTAGATTTATTTTTGGCATTACAAAAGATAAGGAAGAAAAAATCAATAAAAAGAAGTATAGTTCTAAAGAGATAGAAGAAAGTCAATCAATTATTAAACAAGTTTTTACAAATACAGAAGATATAAAATATATATCTGAAGAAAGAAGAAAAGAATATGCAGTAATTATGAAAGATGGTATAAACTTTTTTGAAGGGATACAAGAAAGACAAGATGCTTGTATAAAAATAAATGTTTTATATAAATTAAATTGTTGGTGTAAATTCCATGAAAAAAGTATAAATAAATGGATAAATCTTAAGCAAAGTGGATTTATTGATGATTTTGATATACCTCGCAATATTATAATTTGGAGTAGTGAAAAGTGGAAAGAATTTTATAATATTGTGAATGAGGAGGAATAGATGAGTAAATTAGATGAATTAATAAAAAAATTATGTCCTAACGGGGTAGAGTATAAGACCATTCAAGAAATATGTAATATAACTCGTGGAAGAGTTATGTCTAAAGACTATATAAAAGCAAATATAGGAAAGTATCCAGTTTATTCTTCTCAAACAGAAAACAATGGAGAATTAGGGAAAATAGCTACTTATGATTTTGAAGGAGAATATTTAACATGGACAACAGATGGTGCAAATGCTGGTTCAGTCTTTTATAGAAATGGGAAATTTAGTGTTACTAATGTTTGCGGATTATTAAAAGTTAGTAATAATGATATTTTAACAAGATATTTATATTATACTTTATCAGTAGAAGCTCCTAAATATGTTAATGCGGGAATGGGAAATCCAAAACTAATGAGTAATGTAATGGCAAAAATTAGAGTTGCTGTACCTCCGTTGGAGGTACAATGCGAAATTGTCCATGTTTTGGACGATTTCACATTACTTTCAGCAGAGCTTTCAGCAGAGCTTTCAGCAGAGCTGAAAGCTCGAGAAAAACAATATGATTATTATTTGAATTATTTAATGACATTTGATGAAAAACAAGTTTCATATAAAAGTGTTGGAGAATTATTTGAAGTAAAAAATGGATTAAATAAAGAAAAATCTGCATTTGGTAAAGGAACTCCTATTGTTAATTTTACAGACGTTTTTAATAACCGATGGTTAAATAAAGATTCATTTAAAGGTTTGGTTGAAGTTTCACAAGAAGAAATTAATAGATATAAAGTTAATAAAGGTGATGTGTTTTTTACAAGAACTTCAGAAACAAAAGAAGAAATTGGTATGGCTTCTACAGTGATTGATGATATTCCAAATTGCGTTTTTAGCGGCTTTGTATTGAGAGCAAGACCAACAACAGATTTATTATTACCTAAATTTTGTGCTTATTATTTTTCAACTAATAAGGTTAGAGATACGATAATAAGATATGCATCATTTACAACAAGAGCGACAACTACTGGACCAAAATTATCAAAGATAATGGTTCCTATTTTATCAAAGGAAAAGCAACAAGAAATTGTAGATAAATTAGATAAACTAGATAAATTATGTAATGATATTTCGGAAGGACTACCTGCTGAAATAGAGGCAAGACAAAAGCAATATGAATATTATAGAGATAAATTATTAACATTTAAAGAATTAGTAAATGAGAGGGAATAAATGAGTAAATATAATGTAGTAATGGAAACAAGTAGTTCTACCGTAGTAGCAGAATATGAACCATTAAAAAGAAAATCAGATAGTTATCAAAGTGAGGAAGCTCTTGAACAAGAATTTATAAGAATGCTAACTGAACAAGGTTATGATTATTTAGAAATTCATGAACAAGATACACTAGTTATGAATCTTCGTACACAATTAGAATTATTAAATAACTATAAGTTTTCTGATAGTGAATGGGAGAGATTTTTCAATAACAATATTGCAAATAATAATGATGGTATTGTAGATAAAACAAGAAAAATCCAAGAAGATCATATTCAAGTTTTAAAGAAAGATGATGGAACAAGTAAAAACATTTATCTTTTAGATAAAAAGAATATTCACAACAATAGATTACAAGTTATAAATCAATATGTAGAAAATAGTGGAAACTATGATAATAGATATGATGTTACTATTCTTGTAAATGGACTTCCTTTAGTTCATGTTGAATTAAAGAGAAGGGGTGTTGCTCTTAAAGAGGCATTTAATCAAATAAATAGATACCAAAGAGATAGTTTTTGGGCAGGCTCAGGACTTTATGAATATATACAAATATTTGTAATTTCAAATGGAACTAACACAAAATACTATTCAAATACAACAAGAGAAAGTCATATAAAAGAGCAATTACAGACTAGAAATAAAAGTAAAAAAACAAGTAATAGTTTTGAATTTACAAGTTATTGGGCAGATGCAAATAATAAAGTAATAAACGATTTAGTTGATTTTACTAGAACATTTTTATCTAAACATGCAATTTTAAATATATTAACAAAATATTGTGTATTTACTTCTGAAGAACTTTTATTAGTAATGAGACCTTATCAAATTGTTGCAACAGAGAGAATACTTAATAAAATAGAAGTATCTACCAATTACAAAAAGATGGGAACAATAGATGCAGGAGGATATATTTGGCATACAACAGGTTCTGGTAAAACGCTAACATCTTTTAAGACAGCTCAACTTGCAACAAATTTAGATTATATTGACAAAGTATTATTTGTAGTAGATAGAAAAGATTTAGACTACCAAACAATGAGAGAATATGACAGATTTGAAAAAGGTGCAGCAAATGGAAATAGAAGTACTAAAG
>CANEMG010000087.1 GCA_947428535.1 uncultured Clostridium sp.
CTTCAATTATCTTCTCAAAAAATTGTTTTCTTGTATCATTTCCTTTTACTATTTCATTAAAAATTTTTCCATCTTTAATAAATAAAATCCTGTTTGCATATGAAGCTGTAAAAGCATCGTGTGTAACCATTAATATTGTAGCTCCCATATTCTGGTTTAAAATTTCAAAATTTTCTAACAATTGTCGACTTGATTTCGAATCTAATGCTCCTGTCGGTTCATCAGCTAATATTAGTTTTGGATTTGTTATAATTGCTCTTGCTGATGCAATTCTTTGTTTTTGACCTCCTGATACTTGATAAGGATATTTTTTTAATATATCTTTTATATTTAATTGCTGTGCTAAAGTTTTTACCCTTCTATCAATTTCTTTTGCATTAACTCTTTGAATTGTTAGTGCTATTGCAATATTTTCATATGCTGTTAATGTGTCTAATAAATTAAAATCTTGAAAAATAAAACCTAATTCTTCTCTTCTAAATTCATTTAACTTATTTCCTTTTATCTTAGTAATATCTTCCCCATTAACAATAATATGTCCTGATGTTACTTTGTCTATTGTTGAAATTGTATTTAAAAGTGTACTTTTCCCAGAACCACTTGCTCCCATAATTCCAACAAATTCTCCCTTTTCAACATCAAAACTAATATTATCTATTGCCTTTGTTAAATTAGATTTGTTTCCATAGTATTTTTCTATGTTTTTTACTTCTAAAACTTTTTCCATAATAAGAACTCCTTTCAAGGCTAACACCTTCTGTTTTAGTCAATATCTTTCTCTATACGACTAATATAATTATACCTACACTTTTTCATAGTTCCTATTGATTTTTCTTACAAAAGCTTTCACTTTTGTAAGATTACTATTTTAAATCTGTATAACTGTCTTTAGGAAATACTAATCTAATTTCTGTTCCTTCATTGTATATTGAATTTAATTCAATTTCTATTCCTAATTTAATACATAATTTTTTGCATAAGTATAGCCCAATTCCAGTAGATTTCTTCCCTATTATTCTTCCATTTGTCCCTGTAAATCCTTTTTCAAATACTCTTGTTATTTCTCCTTTTTTTATTCCAATTCAATTATCTTTAATATACAAAATAACATTCTCTTTTTTCTCTTTTGCATATATTTCAATTTATAATGTGCTATCTTTTTTTCTGTATTTTATACTGTTTTGAATTATTTGATTTAAAATAAATTCTATCCATTTATTATCTGTATAAACTTTCTGTTCTAATTCATGAATGTTTACAGATACTTTCTCGTGAATTAAAACATTTTTATTTTTCTTAATACTATCATTTACAATTTCTTTTAATGTAATATTTTTTACGTAATAATCCTTTTCAACAGTATTACTTCTTGCATAAAATAAAGCTTGTTCTATATAATTTTCTACTTTGTTTAATTCTTCATTTATGCTTTTTGTAACTTCGCTTTTATTATTTTCAATTATCATTTTACTAGTAGCTATTGGAATTTTTATTTCATGAATCCACAATTCTATATATTCTTTATAATCTTCTCCGCATATATTTATACTTGTTTACATTTTCATGCATTGATTTGTCTACATCTTCTAGCACTTCTTTTAACAATATTCCTTCTGTAAAATTAGGTTTTTTTATAATTTCTGAAATCAAATATTTTTCTTCTAAACATTCTAAATTTGCAAATATTTTTTCATAAAAATTTCTTTTAGTAAAATATTCAACACTAAGTCCTATTAGATATAATGTAAAAATTGCTATTGGAAGATACAATTTTATAAAAATTCCAAATCTATATGGTATTAAAAATATCTCTGTTGTGCCAACTCCAATTATTAATAAATTAGTTAAAAACATTTTATCTTTTATAAAACTTTTAAAACTCATTTTACATCTCCTCTTTTAATATATACCCTTGTCCCCTTCTTGTCTCTATTATACCTTTTAAACTCAACTCTTCTAATTTAGTTCTTAATCTAGTAATATTTACACTTAATGTATTATCATCTATAAAACTTTCACTTTCCCATAATGAGTCCATTATATCTTCTCTTGATACAATTTTTCCTCTATTTTCTGTTAAATATTTTAATATTTTATATTCATTTTTAGTTAGTTCTATTACCTTCCCATCTTTTTCTATTGTACTATTTGATATGTTTAAGATAAAATCTTTTGCATCTATTTTATCTTTTACTATACTACTATTAGTTCTTCTTATTAATGAAGCTATTTTAGCTAAAAGTATTTGTATATTAAATGGTTTTGTGACATAATGATCAGCTCCATAATTTATAGACAATAATTCATCTATTTCATTATCTCTACTTGTAATTATAATAATTCCAATATCCGATTTTTTCCTAATTTCTTTACATACATATTCTCCATCTGTTCCTGGTAAATTTATATCTAGTAAAATAAGATTAGGATTTATTGCTAAAATATCTTTTATTGTATTATCAAATCTTTTTAAAGATTCTGCTTCATAACCATTATTATTTAAAAATATTTCTAATTCATTTCTTAGTTTTTCATCATCTTCTACTATTAATATTTTTTGCATTTTTTTACCTCCATGTATTATAGAATTATTATAACATACATTTTTCAATATAAATCTTACATTTTCGTAAGATTTATTATTTTAAAACATTTATTAAGATAAAATAAAAGACTATTAAAAACAACTTCTCTAATTTTTTAATAGCCCCTAACCTTTTCATTTTATAAATTTGATAATGGATTGCTTTCTACCGCATTTCTTATTTGTTCATTATCTACATGAGTATATATTTCAGTAGTTGATATACTTTCATGTCCTAAAAGTTCTTGCAAAGCTCTTATATCAACATTCCCATATTTGTACATAAGAGTTGCTGCAGTATGTCTTAATTTATGTACTGAGTACTTATTCGCTTTTTCTATTCCTGTAAGTTTTAATTCTTCTTTTACTATATACTGAACTGTTCTTCTACTAATTCGCCTTTTTTGTTCACTTAAAAATAGGGCATCTCTAGAATCAAATTTAACTCCATCACGTGGTCTAACAGCTAAGTATGCTTTTATTGCTTTTATACAAGCATTATTTAAATAGATAGTTCTTTCTTTGTTTCCTTTACCTATAACATTTAGTTTATTGTTTTCAAAGTCTATATCACTTATATTTATTCCTATTAGTTCTGATAAACGTACCCCACAATTTAAGAGAATTGTTATCATTGCAAAATTACGCTCTGAATTATCATGATTTCCATGTCCTGCATTATTTACAGGATTGGAAACTGTTTCTAATAAATCTTTACTTTGTTCTAATGTTAAGTATTTCGGTAATCTCTTTCCAAGTTTTGGTGTCTCTAAATCTTGTGCTGGATTGTTTGGAATTCTTTTTGTTTTATTGCACATATATTTAAAGAAAACTCTTATACTAGCTGTTTTTCTTGCTAATGTTGCTGGCTTACTAGAGTAGCAGTTTTTTAAATATGATAAAAAAGAATGTATATCTTGCAAAGTAATTTTTTTTAATATATCTATATCAAAATCATTTATTTTTACTGCTTTTATAAATTCTTCATCTTTTAAATCTGTTAGTTTGAATTTGAATTTTATATATTTTAAAAAATGTGCTATATCATAGTTATATTCTTTTATTGTATTTTCAGATTTATTTAATATTGTTGAACTATATGCTAAAAAGTCATTTAAAAATTCTGGATTTTCTTCTGGATTTATCATACTTTTTTAACCTTTCTTTTAATCTTTTATTTTCTTCTCTTTTCCTTTTACAATATTTTGTACATCTAATTTTCCTGCTCGGGTAATTGCATTATATCCATATTTGTTTTTTAAATTATCTAATACATTATCTAATTTTTCTTGTTTAGAATCATTATCAAATATTGATAATTGTACTTCATCTTTATTTTCTAAATTGTCTACTCTCACTCCTACTAATCTTATTGGTTCGTTTTTATACATTTCATATAATATTTCTTTAGATGTCTCTAATATTTCTTTTGTTGAAGATGTAGAAAATTTTAGTGGTTTTTGATGTGAATAATCTTTAAAGTCTTTTGTTCTTAATTGAACATTTACTGTGTTTGCTACCAAATTATGCTTTCTTAATCTATAAGATACTTGCTCACTTAATGCTATTATTACTTTATATATTTCATCTACTTTATTTATATCTTGTGGTAATGTTACAGAATTTCCAATACTTTTTGGCTCTTCTCTTTTTGAAGTTACTTCTGAATTCTCTATTCCATTTGCATAATTCCACATTAGTAATCCATGTTTTCCAAAACGCTTTACTAAAAATTCTTTTTCTGTTTTTGCTAAGTCTCCTATTGTTTTTATTCGTAAATTATAAAGTTTTGGAACTGTTTTTTTACCTATCATAAATAATTCTGATACTGGAAGTGGCCACATCTTATCTTCTATTTCATATTCATATAATGTATGTATTTTATTTGGCTTTTCAAAGTCTGATGCCATTTTTGCTAATAATTTATTACTTGATACTCCTACATTAACTGTAAAACCTAACTCTTTTTCTACTCTTTGATTTATTTCTTTTGCTACATCCATTAGCTTTCTTTTACCTAAAAAGTGCGTTAGATCTAAAAAGCATTCATCTATGCTAAATCGTTCTATTACATCTGTATATTCTAAAAATATATTATATAAGTCATTTGAATATTTGTTAAATACATTAAAATCTCCTGAAAAAACTTCAAGTTTATTGCATTTCTTTTTTGCAAAATATATAGGTTCTCCTGTAACAATTCCAAACTTTTTAGCTACAGGGCTTTTTGCTAAAACAATTCCTGAACGGCGTTCTTCATCTCCTCCTATTATTGAAGGAATTGTTCTTATATCAATAGGATATCCATTTTTTAACATATTAACTGCTGTCCAAGATAAAAACGCATTATTTACATCTATATGCAATATTTTTCTTTCAACTTCTTCCATAAAAACCTCACTAGCACCTACCAAACATCGGTTCTTTTATGAGATTTTATCACGATATTTTTTTAATGTCAATAATTTTCACGAAAAAGTGTTTGCTTTTAGTTTTTATTATCTTCAACTTTAATTTTTTTATCAATATTTACTGTTCCTATAAAATCATCTATTATACTTATATATATTGTTAAATAAGATATAGATACTAAGAATCCTGCTATTACATCTGTGGTATAATGAACACCTAAATATATTCTACTTACACCAATTGATATAATAAATATTGATAATAATAATATA
>CANEMG010000088.1 GCA_947428535.1 uncultured Clostridium sp.
AGGTGTTTGCTCTTGATATTGGTAATAAATAACTCTACCTTGAGTATGATAAGTTATCATTAAACTAAAATTATGCCTTAATGTAAAGTTATATAAAGCAACAGATTCAGGAGCAGTTAAAGGACCGTATCCTACGAAATCTCTAGGAGCAGGCTGAGTAAATCCTTGAGCATACTTTATTTCTTTAGCTTCAGCCCAACCAGCAGGAAATTGAAGATTTGGATCAATTCCTTCAATATTAGCTTTCCATCCACTTGGAAATGGAATATCTGGGAAATTAGAAGCAATACGTTTAGCATTATTATAAGCCCAAGAATTTTCAGATAGTAAACCTGTTACTAAATCTACACCATCTGGATTAACCATAGGAACAATATATAAAGAAACATTGTTATATAATTCTCGGCTATTTACTCCAAATATATTTAAATTGTTTACATAGCTTTTAGATAGATTTTCTAAAAATTTCATTAGCAAAGGAGAGGTAATCCACTCATTTGCATGTGTTGAAGCACAATAAAATACTTCTTTTTGACCATTACCGAATTTTATACATTGAATTTTTCTACCAAGAGAACTAGTACCAATAGATGAGATGTCAAGAAATGGATAAATAGTTTGCATAGCAGAAATATTCATATTTAAAATTTGAGAAGTGTAGCTAATGTTTGTAGGAACGACATTTCCAAAAGGTATAGTAATTTGTTCTCCTATAGATAAATTATTGTAATCTACATCAGGATTTGCATAGATTATAGCATCAACAGTAGTAGAATATTTTTGTGCTAAACTACTAAAAGTATCTCCTTCTTTTATAGTATAAGTAGTATATCCATTGATATAAGGCATCAAAGCATTCCAGGTATTTGTACCTACAATACCATCAACTGACAATCCAAATTCTCTTTGAAATCTTTGTACAGCACTAAAAGTCTGAAATCCAAAAATACCATCAACTGCACCATTATAAAATCCAAGTTTTAACAAAGTACTTTGTAAAAGCTCTACTTCAGGACCTCTAGAATTTAATCTAAGTGTATTCATATGTTATTTCCTTTCTTTAAATATGTAGGTTAAAAAACCTGTTATGAATTATATTATTCACTAAATTCTAAAATTGTTACTAAAAAAGTGAATAATTGACATTTTATGTTAATGATGCTATAATATTTTCACAAAAATATTGGAGGTAAGGATATGGATAACACTGAAGCGAATCGGATTTTTTATGAGGTGGTAAATAATAATTTTGTATGTAGGGATGACTTTACAGACATCCATATACAAATTGATGGAGTCAAAGCTTATGCTGAAGCAATATGTAACAGACCATTGTCAGATGCTAAGAAAAAGGCGATCGAAAACGAGTTTTATGCCAAGGCCGAGATGGAACTTTGCTTGTTTTGATATTCTTATTCTGTTTACATTGTAGACAGACTTATGGAAACATAAGCGTATTAAGGTCCAGAGTAAAATCTGGACCGTTTTATTTTATTTAGTAGGAATTTGTATACAATTTTACTTGCGTAAAATTGGTTCACAAACAACACTATTATATAAAATACTATATGTAAAATTTAACTTGTAAATTTAATTAAAATATTATAAAATAAAATTGATAATTAGACAATATATGAGGTGAAAAACGTGCTAATAGAAGAAATAAAAGAACTAGAGCAAAAAAAAGAATATACAAAAGTTTTTAATTATTTTCATGATGAATATACTAATTTATTAAAAGACTTTTTAGAAAGACATGAAGTTGAGGTTGATGAAAGAGATTGCCTAATAGATTACATAGTAAAAACTAGATTTTTTATGCCTAAGTATAATTCATATACAATTCCAATTTCAAATGCAATGTATAATGAAGAATTACCAGAAGCAATGAAGTATGAGTTACTTATGGCAACATATAAAGATGTAAAAAATGCATTTAGTAAATAAATATTAAGATAAAAGTAAAAAGGAGTTTAAATGAATAGAGTTGCGAAATTTTTAGCATATGATGGAAAAGTAAGTTTAATTTGTACAAATACAACAGAATTAGTAGAAGAAGTTAGAAAATTACATGATTTAACACCAACTACTACAGCAGCAGTGGGAAGATTTGCTACAGTATCGGGAATGATGGGATTTACTGATATAAAAGAAAAAGATGATTATATAACTCTTCAAATTAAAGGAGATGGACCTATAGGAAAACTAATTTCAGTAGTAAAAAGAGATGAAGTAACATCAAAAGTAAAAGTTTGTGTAGATAATCCCCATGCAGAATTACCTTTAAAGTCAAATGGGAAGTTGGATGTAGGTGGTGTTATTGGAAAAAATGGATTTTTAAATATAATAAATAAAAATGAAGTAACAGATACAAATTATACAGGATTAGTACCACTAGTTTCAGGGGAAATAGCAGAAGATTTTACACAATATTTTGCACAATCAAAGCAAAAACCAACAGTAATTGCATTAGGAGTTTTAGTTAATAAAGATGGAGTAAAATCAGCAGGAGGATATATGATTCAATTAATGACTGATGCTAATGAAGAAGTAATTGTAAAAGTATAAAAGGCATTAGAAAACGCACCAACTATTAGTGAAATGATTTCCGAAAATAGAAGTTTAGAAGATATTGCAAGGACTGTTACAGGGGATGAAGATGTATTAATTTTAGCACAAGAGTTAAATATGATATATGAGTGCGATTGTGATAAAGAGAAGTTTGAGAGAGGACTTATTTCAATAGGAAAAGAAGAACTTTCTAAAATAATAAAAGAAGATGGAAAAGCAGATACTGTATGCCACTTTTGCAATAAAGAGTATCACTTTTCAAAAGAAGAATTAGAAGAATTACTAAAAGAAATATAAATGAAGGATAAGAACTAATGATGAAAAAATTTGAAAATGAAGCAATGTTTCAAGAAAATCCAAAATGGAAAGAAGCTATACATAGAGCAGAAAAATTATATGATCCTATTTACGGTGATGCTCCTATGCGTAGTGAATTTGATAGAGATTACACAAGAGTAATAAACTGTAATGGGTATAGAAGATTAAAGCATAAAACTCAAGTGTTTTTTGCACCTAAGAATGACCATATATGTACAAGAATAGAACATGTAAATCTAGTAGATTCAATAAGTAATACAATAGCAAATTATTTGGGATTAAATACAGAATTGACTAAAGCAATTGCAGTTGTGCATGATATTGGACATAGTCCATTTGGGCATCAAGGAGAGAAAATTTTGTCAGAGATTGCTCAAAGAGAGTATGGAGAAAAATTTTGGCATGGATGGAATGGCTTAAATTTTGTAGAAAATGTAGAATTATTAAGAGATGTTGCTGGAATAAAAAGAAATTTAAATTTAACTTATGCTGTTAGAGATGGAATTCTTGGACATTGCGGTAACCCAACAACTTCTGGTCAAAAACCAAGAGATGAAGTAATTGATTTAAGTAAATTTACATATTCAAATGAATATGCTCCTTTTACATGGGAGGCATGTGTTGTTAAAATAGCAGATAATATATCATATTTAGGAAGAGATTTAGAAGATGCTAAAGAAATGAAACTTTTAAATGATAGAGACCTTCAAAATATTGATAAAGCTATTGAACATATAAGAATAAATAATACAAGCATAATTGGATATTTAACAGGTGATTTATGTCAAAATAGTAATTTAGAGGATGGATTAAGATTTTCAAAAGAAGCATATGACACTATGAAAAAAATCAGAAATTTTAACAATGAAAAGATATATAAAAATGATAAAATTCAACCTACAATAAGATACTTTACTGTTTTAATGAATGAAATATTCTACACATTAAAAAATGAATATAATGGTACAGCTACTATAAAAAACATAAGAAAAATGAAAAGATATTATCCAGTGTTATCAGAAGAGTTTTCATCATGGCTTGAAGTATATTCAAATTCTGATGGAAGAGATGGACAAAAATACTTTAATAAAATTGTTTATGATTTAAATGATATAAAAAATTATTGTAGGGCAATAATAGATTATATGTCAGGAATGACAGATCAATATATTGTTCGAATATATAACGAAATTGTAAGTTTTTAAAAGTTGAATAAAGGAGGAATGAATATGGTATATAGATATGAGCCAAAAGGAGTTTGCTCTATGGAGATGGATATTGAAGTAGAAGGAGAAACAATAAAATCAGTTGAAATAATTGGAGGTTGTGCAGGAAATACAAAAGGAATTTCAATATTGGTTGCAGGTATGAATATTAATGATGCAATAAGAAAATTAAAAGGTATTGATTGCAATGGAAGAGGAACTTCTTGTCCAGATCAATTAGCAAGAGCTTTAGAAGAAATAAAAGAAAAAATTGCCTAGTGTTTATAGGCAATTTTTTTAATATACATTTTAAGTTAATTTTTTTATATATTCTGTGAGTAATCCAAATTCTTCTAAAGTTAATTGTTCAGCACGAATTCGTATATCTATTTTTAATTTATTTAGAATATTTTCTAAAGTTTGTTTATCTGCAATTCCTGAATTAGAAAGTGAATTTATAAGAGTTTTTCTTTTTTGAATAAAATCAGATTTAATAATTTTAAAAAAAAGTTTTTCATCACTTAAATCTATTTTAGGCTTGTCTAAAAATTGTAATTTTAATACTGAAGAATCGATTTTGGGACTCGGTATAAAACATTCCTTAGAAACATTTAAAACTATTTTAGGATTTGTGTAGTAATTTATATTATAAGTAATTGCACCTGTTTCTTTTCCACCAGGTTTTTCAGCAAGTCTTTCAGCAACTTCCTTTTGAACCATAACTGTTATGCTTGTTAATTTTAGCTTATCTTCCAATAGTTTCATTATAATAGGAGTAGTAATATAGTATGGAAGATTTGCTACTACTTTTACATTTTTGAAATTTGAGTTTTTTTCTAATAACTCATTTAAGTTAACTTTTAATATATCGTTATTTATTAATTCAAAATTTTCATATAAAGAAAATCTGTCATTTAAAACATTAATCATTTTAGAGTCTAATTCAACACAAATAACTTTTCCAGCATTATTTAATAGTAAAGAAGTAAGAGTTCCAAGGCCAGGGCCAATTTCAATTATTAAGTCATCTTTACATACTCCAGCTTCTTTTACAATATTATTTACAGTATATTCATCAATTAAAAAGTTTTGACCATATCCTTTATTTGCTACTATGTTATATTTATTCATAATAAATTTTGTTTCTTCTACTA
>CANEMG010000089.1 GCA_947428535.1 uncultured Clostridium sp.
TTGTGCAGTTATTTTGCTTATTAATCTATTATCTTCTGGTTCTTCTATTTCTCCACCTGTTACTGTATTTCCTTCTTTATCTGTATCTGTGTGTGATGTATTTCCATCAAATTTTTCTCCTGTAGTTTGCATATACTCTATTTGTAATCCAAAGCTTATACTGCTTTCACTTTCCAGTATTTCTCCGCTATCAACTGGCCATTCCACTGTAAAATGTATATTACATCTATCTCCTACTTCTATTTTGGGGTGCCCTACTTTTATTTCTTCTAATCCTGTTATTTTTATTTTTTCACTTCCTGTTATATTAGTAGGTGTTACTGCCTGCACTTCTGCTGGCATTGTTCCTACATTTACTATATCTACTGCAAACTCTACTCCTGAACCTGGATATGCTAAATCTGCTACATTTACTGTTAATGTATTCTTATCTGATTATATTCCTACTGTTGTTGTTTCTGGATCTGCTCCTATATTTTTTACTATCACTGCATTTTGAAATTCTAAATCAAATGTTCCTTTTGCATTTGCTGTTCCTGATATTGTTAAAGTCTTTGAAAACACAACATATCCTACTGCTAATATTAACAATAATATTATAAGCATTAATAAACTCAATTTTAATTTAGTTACACTTATATTACAAAAACATTACATAATTTAATTTATTCTAACAATAAAATCAATAATAATATATTTAAGAACGAATATTACGAATCGAAAGTAATTTGAAATTAGAAATTCTTGTATTAGATTTGATAGGGAATCTCAATTTTATATTGAGGGCGCTATCAAATCTAATATTAGAATTTATATGAAAATTAGCTTGAGGAAGTAATAGTAGTGAATAAATATATTATTATTGATTCTAAAAAATGAATTAAATATTTTATTAATTAACAAATTAAATATTTTTGATACAAATACAAAAAGAGTGCTTTCGCACTCTTTTAGAGCAAATCTATAAGCCGGGTTCTGTCGTGAATAGTCATTTATCTAGAATATATATTGCTATATATTTCGAGCCACTCAAAGAATTATAGAAACATAGCGAGCAACTATAGCGTTTCTCATCTAAGGTGTTGCTCCAGATAGGGTTTACACAGCCAACGCATCACTGCATTGCTGGTGAGCTCTTACCTCACCTTTTCACCTGAGCCTAAAATAGGCTGTTATTTTCTGTTGCACTTTCCCTAAGGTCACCCTCGCTTGATGTTATCAAGTATCATTGCTCTATGGAGCCCGGACTTTCCTCTCGCAAATCCTTTCGGATTTTGCCAGCGACTATTCAAATTACTCTATGTTTAATTTTACTCTGTTTGCAAATTTTAGTCAAGGATAATTTTAAATTATGTAAATTAGTTTTTGCTTTATTTTAAAAAATTCTTTCCTAAATATTAATCTTTATTATTCTCTTTCCATTCATAATATTTTTTCAAATATTCCCAACATCCTTTTTTATCTGTAATGCCTTCATAATTATTATCTATTCTTTTTAATATATCTTCTTTATCAAACCACTTTGCTTCTGATACTTCCTCTGGTTGTAATGTTAGATCTTTAACATCAATATCTTTATTTACAATATAATATTCATTATAATGCTTATTTAAAATATCTTTTTCTGTGTTTATATTCGTTGATGTTGAAGCTCCTATAAATAACATTTCATTTTTATTTGTATCTATACCAATTTCTTCTTTTATTTCCCTTATTATTGATTGGAAACCAAATTCTCCTGCTAAAACATGCCCTCCTGCTGTAATGTCCCATAAATTTGGCCACATTCTTTTATTCGCACTTCTTTTTTGTAATAAAACTTGATTTTTAGAATTTATAATAAATAAAGCAACAGCTTTGTGCCATAATCCTTCCTTATGACATTTTGCTCTACTTTCAACTTTATTTGTAAATTCTCCTTCTTCTGTTAAAACATCAAAAAATTCCTCCATTTCTTTCCTCCTAACTATTTTAATCTTTCTGCTTTTTCTTTAAGTTTATTATATATTGGTATCATCTTTGGTTCACTTACCATCTTATTTATATCATCTAAGTCTATCCATTTTACTCCACTATTTTCATCTTCTTTTATTTTTAACTCATCATTTTCATCTGCTTCAAATAAATATGAAATATTCAAATGAACATGTGTAGAAACGTATTTTCCTCTTTTTATGTGTCCATCTACTGAAACAATTTCTATAGAAACTGGTCTATCTGATAACACTTTTATATCTTCTAATCCTGATTCTTCTTTAGCTTCTTTCAAAGCCACATATAACGCATTGTCATCCCCATCACAATGTCCACCAGTCCAAGCCCATGATTTATAAATATTGTGATATATCATAAGCACTTTAGTTCTTTGTTTGTTCACAATCCAACTTGATGCTGTAAAATGACACATTTCGTTTTTTCTAGTTAAAACATCATCAAAATTATTTATATACTCTAACATTAATTTTTTATCAGATGCTTCCTGCTCATTATATGGTTCATATTTTTCTAATAATTCTTTTAATTTCATATATTTCTACTCTTTCTCTAATATTTTTATTGCACATTTTATTCCATCTATTGCTGCAGTCATTATTCCACCAGCATAACCAGCACCTTCTCCACACGGATAAATTCCTTTGACATTAGATATAAAATCTTCATTTCTTAATATTCTAACAGGTGATGAACTTCTTGTTTCTAATCCTGTTAAAATACTATCTTTATCTGCAAAACCTTTTATCTTTTTATCGAATTCTAGTATTCCATCTTTAAAAGTATTTGTAATATAATTAGGCAATATTTCTTGCAAATTTGCCAGAGTAACTCCTGGTTTATATGTTGGTTTAACACTTCCTATACTAGTCGTTTTTTTATTTTGTAAAAAATCTCCAACTTTTTGTACTGGTGCATAAAAGTTTTCTCCACCTAATTTAAAAGCTTTTTCTTCTAATTCTTTTTGAAAATACATTCCTTCTAATGGAGAATTTCCTTTAAAGTCATTTGGTGTTACATTAACTAAAACTGCACTATTAGCATTTTGTCCATCTCTAGCATATGTACTCATACCATTAGTTACTATTTCTCCATCTGCACTTGATGAAGCTATAACAGTTCCTCCCGGGCACATGCAAAAGGTATAGCAAGACCTGTTTTCTCCATGATATGCAAGTTTATATTCTGCTGGTGGAAGTTTTAATTTAGTTTTAGTTCCATACTGAGATTTGTTTATCATTTCCTGCTTGTGTTCAATTCTCACTCCAACAGAAAAATTCTTTTTTTCCATTTTTATACCTTTTTCATAAAGTTTCCCAAAAGTATCTCTAGCACTATGACCAATTGCAAAAACAGCAGTATCAGTTTCGAGTTTTCTTTTATTTGTAATTATAGAAATCAATTTATTATCTTCTACTTCAAAATCAATAACTTTTTCTTCAAAATAAAATTCTGCACCTTGTTTTATAATATAATTTCTCATATTTGATATAACTTTTATTAAATTATCTGTTCCTATATGAGGTTTATTTACATACATTATTTGTTTTGGTGCTTCGAAATTTACAAATTCATATAACACTTTTCTGCATAATGGATTATTCACACCTGTTGTTAACTTTCCATCCGAAAAAGTTCCTGCTCCACCTTCTCCAAATTGTACATTAGAGTTTACATTTAACTTTCCACTTTTTAAAAATTCATCAACATCTTTTTTTCTATCTTCTACTCTTTTTCCTTGTTCTATTACTATTGGTTTTATTCCATTTTGAACAAGAATTAAAGCACAAAATAGCCCACTAGGACCTGCACCAATAATTACAGGTCTTTTCGGACTTTTCCTTTTTAAATTTATATTTAATTCAAAATTTTCTTTTTGAACTTCTTTTATGTTTTTGAATTTCAGGTTTCCTTTAATACCTACATCAATTGTATAATTATAAAATATATTATTTTTATTTCTAGCATCTATAGACTTTTTGAAAATGCTATACTCTTCAACATCTTTATAATTTATTTTATATTTCTTACAAGCTATTTTTAATACATCATCTTCTGTTAGATCTTCATATATTTTTATATTTTCTAATCTTAACATATTTTCCTTCTTTTACTTAAAACTTACTCTACATCTTTTTTCCATAATTCATGTTTGTTGCAATATGCATAAATTGTAGATCTTGGTATATATTTAAAATGCGCTTTTGCTTCCATTCCTGGTTTAAAAAATGCTGTACATTCTCTTCCTTCACTTACTATACTAATCCATTCAATATAATGATCTTCTTCCATTACATGATTTACTGTTACATATATTTTATTATCTTTTACTTCATATGTTGGAACATGTTTTTCTACAGCAGCATCTACTGAGTTTGGTATTACAACTTCCATTGGAGTTTCACAACAAACTATTCCACATCCTTTACAATTACAATCTTTTAAGGCTTTTACTGTTGCCCCACAGCTTTTACATTTTTTTACAACTAAATCCATTTTATATTCTCCTTTTCTATTCATTATTTATATTATCATTATGCTATCATACTATATATCAAAATACAATGATTATATTTTTTCAATTAATCTTTTTAATATTTCTGAAACTTGTTTAGAAACAAATTCAATATATGTATGAAAATCCATTTCATTATTTCCATTTGGAGTATCTGATATTCCTCTTATTACTAAAAAAGGCACTTTGTCCAAAAAACAAATTTGAGCAATTGCTGCCCCTTCCATTTCTACACAATCTGCATTAAATTCTTTTCTTATTTGTGTTGCTTTTTCAGGACTTGCACAAAAATAATCTCCTGAAGCTATAACTCCTATTTTTACACTAACTTCATCATCTTTTACCTCAGATACTATTTCTTCACAAATTTTAACTAATCTTTTATCAGATTCAAAAAATTTACCTGTTCTTGCAATTTCTCCTTTTTCATAATCTCCTACACTTGTTATATCAAAATCGTGTTGAACTAATTTTTCACCTATAACTATGTCTTTAATTTTTAATTCATTACTAGTGCCTCCAGCTACTCCAACATTTATAACATAATTTACTTTATATATATCTATCATTATTTGAGCTACTCTTGCTGCATTAACTTTTCCCACACCACACTCAACTAAAACACAATCTTTATTTGAAATACTTCCTTTATTAAATATTAAATTATGTTTGTTTTTTTTTTAATTTTTTCCAATATTGTTGTGGTGTT
>CANEMG010000090.1 GCA_947428535.1 uncultured Clostridium sp.
TAATAGTAGTTCAATAGATTTAGGAAATGGAGTAGTATTAAATAGTAATGGTTCATCTGATGGAATGATAATAAAATATAGTGAGAATAGCGAAGTAGAATGGGTAAAAGCAATAGGAGGAAGTAGAGATGATCTAATAACAGCAGTATGTGAAACAACAGATGGAGGAGTAATAGTAGGAGGATATTTTAATAGTAGTTCAATAGATTTAGGAAATGGAGTAGTATTAAATAGTAATGGTTCAAGGGATGGAACGATAATTAAGTATAGTAGCGAAGGAGAAGTCGAATGGGCAAAAGCAATAGGAATAAGTTCTATTAGCTCAGTACGCGAAACAACAGATAGAGGCTATATCGTAGGAGGAAATTTTAATGGTAGTATAGATTTAGGAAATGGAGTAGTATTAAATAATAATGGTTCATCTGATGGAGTGGTAATCAAATACAATAGTGAAAGAGAGTGTGAATGGGCAAAAGCAATAGGAGGAAATAGTATAGATTCTATTAACTCAGTATGTGAAACTACAAATGGAGGCTATATAGTAGCAGGATGCTTTAGATCAAAAACAATAGATTTTAAAAATGGAATAAAATTATATAAGAATGATTCTTATGATGATGGAATGATAATTAAATACAGTAGTGAAGGAGAAGTAGAATGGGCAAAGAAAATAGGAGGATATAGTACTGATGAAATAACAGCAGTATGTGAAACAACAGATGGAGGAGTAATAGTAGGAGGATATTTTAATAGTTCAATAGATTTAGGAAATGAAGTAGTATTAAGTAGTAATGGTCCAAACACTGGAATGGTAATCAAATATAATAGTGAGGGAGAGTGTGAATGGGCACAAGCAATAGGAGGAAATAGTATAGATTCTATTAACTCAGTATGTGAAACTACAGAAGGAGAATATGCTGCTGGAGGATATTTTTGTTCAAAAAATATAGATTTAGGAAATGGAGTAACATTAAGTAATAATGGTGTGAAGGATGGAATGATTATTAAAGTTAATCTAGAAATGGGAGTTCCAGAAATTCAAGAGCTAGAAATAGAAAATACAAGAAAAGAATTTAAAATAACAACAGATGTAAAAGAAATAGATGGAGCAAAAGGAGGTAGTATTTCAGGCGAAGATTATAATCCATATGAAAAAGTAAAATATGGTGACAATATTACAAAAGAAATAATAATGATACCAGAGGAGAATTATGAAATAATTTCTATTACAGTAAATGGAGAGGAATATCAATATGAAGTAAATGAAGATGGAAGTTATACAATGTCAAAATTTGAGAATATAACAGAAGATAAACATATTGAAGTAATGTATTCATTAAAAGATAATAAAATAATAATAAATAAGATTGATAGTAAAATTAAATTACCTTTAGAAGGAGCAAAATTTAAGTTAGATCAAATAGAAGAAAGAACAGAACCAGAAGATGTAATAGGAGAATTAATAGCAAATGGAAAAGAATATGTAATATCAAACGAAGGAGAAATAACAGGAGTAGTTGGAGATTTAACAGCAAATGGAGATTATTATTTTGTAGAACAAGAAGGCACTTATGTACCGACTAACAGTAAAACGTATCAAACAAATAATGTAGAAGGGAAGGCAGCAGGAATTCAAAATTCAACAGCAAATTCTTATATACCAATAGATTTAACAGATAAAGATGGAAACTTTATAGTAGTAGTAAATGCACAAGTATCAAGTGAAAGTTCCGATTATGGATATGCAACAATAACAGAAGATGAAACAGCACCAACTTATAATACAACAACAGGAAGATTTGTCTATATTTCAGGAAATAAAACAAACAGTGATTATAATTCAAATGTTTTACAAGGTGGGAAAATATATTATTTACATTTAGGATACCGTAAAGATGGTAGTGTAGATACAAAAGATGACCAAGTTGTATTTAATAGTATAAAAGTTTATGGAGTAGAAAGTACAACTTATAATTTTGTAGAAAATGGAGGAAAATACGAATCAAATAATATAGGAAAAGATAATACAGTAGCAAACTCATATATACCAATAGATTTAACAGAATGCACTGGAAAATATAATTTAACTGTAAATGCAGAAGTATCAAGTCAAAGTAGTGACTATGGATATGTAACGTTAAAAGAAAATGCAACAAGACCAGAGTATAACAGTAGTACAGGAAGATTTATCTATATTTCAGGAACACAAGAGGCGAAAGATTATACAACAGTTCTACAAGGTGGAAAGATGTATTATCTACACTTAGGATATTATAAAAATGCAAGCACATCATCAGGAGATGATAAATTTACAGTAAATAGTATAGAAATAACATTAAATGATTCAGAATTATACCATGTAGAAGTAGAAACTAATAGTGAAGGACAAGCAATTACTCAAATACCATTTGGAAAATATGCTATAACAGAAACAAAAGCACCAGAAGGATATGAATTAAATGAAGAACCATTAGAAATAGAATTTAGAGCAGATGAAAACCATGAATTTACAATAGAAAATAATGAAAAAGCAAAAGTATTAGTACATCATTATAAAGCAATAGAAAAAGAAGATGGAACATATGAATATACAGAAGAAAAACTTGTAGAAGATAAATTATTAGAAGGAAAAACAGGACATAATTATATAACAAATCCAAAATTAGACTTAGAAAAATATGAATTAATAAAAAATGAAGAAGGAAGTTATATAATACCAGAAAATGCATCAGGAACATATGAATCAGGAACAATAGAGGTAAAATATTATTATACAGATAAAAAAATACCATTAACAGTACATCACTACATAGAAGGAACAACAGAGCAAGTGCCATTAAAGGATGGAACAAAAGCAGAAGATGTAGTAGGAAGTGGAAAAGAAGGTGAAAGCTATCAAACAGAACAAATTGATGATAGTTTATTAAGTGGTGACTATGAGCTAGTAGAAATTCCAGAAAACAAGGATGGAATTTATACAGAAAATGAAGTAATAGTAACATATTATTATAAAAAAGTACGAAGAGAATTAACAATAAAAAAATATGACACAGATGGAGTAGTACCACTTCAAGGAGCAGAATTTACTATTCTTTCAAAAGCAGAAGTAGCAATTCTAAAACCAGAAGTTGAAGGTGCAGGTAGAACAATTTATACAACAGATTCACAAGGGAAAATAAATGTATTATTAGATGTTGGGGAATATGAAGTAAGAGAAGTTACAGCACCAGAAGGATATGTGTTACCAGAAAATCCAGTAACAGAAGTAACAATAGCAAAAGAAACAGAAAAAGAAGAAATAAATATAACAAATGAAAAAGAAAAAGGAATGGTAACAGTACATCATTATATAGAAGGAACAGAAGAAAAAGTACCATCAAAAACAGAAGGTGTAGTTGAAGATGAGAACAAAATAGGATATATAGGAGAAACATATATAACAAAACCATCTGAAGATATATCAAATGAATATGAATTAGTAGAATACCCAGAAAATTCAAGTGGAGAATACATAAATGAAAATATAGAAATAACATATTATTATAGATTAAAAGATACAAAAGTGTTAGTACATCACTATAAAGCAATAAAAAATGAAGATGGAACATATGAATATACAGAAGAAAAATTATCTGAAGATGTATTAATAGAAGGAAAAGTAAGAGATCCATATGAAACAGAAATAGCAACAGAAATACCAGAGTATTATGAATTAGTACAAGAGCCAATAAATAAAAATGGAACAATGGCAGTAGAACCAATAGAAGTAATCTACTATTATAAACTTAGAAATTATGGATATGTAGTAAATTATCTAGAAAAAGATACAGGCAAAGTATTACACGAACAAAAGCAAGAAAATGAAGTTGAGTATGGAACAGAAAAAATAGCATCAGAAGAAAAAATAGATATAACAGGATATAGATATGACAGTGCAGACAAAGAAGTTCTAACAATAGGAACAGAAGAAAATGTAATAAATATCTACTATGTAAAAGACACGTTTAATTATACAGTAGAGTACTATTATGATGGAGTAAAAGATGAGTCAAAAACAGAAATAAAAGAGGCAATATATCAAGATAAAATTACAGAATATACAGACAAAAATATAACAGGATATAAATTCGAAAAAGCAGATGGAAAACCATTGACTATTACAGAAATAGCGGAAAATAATATTATAAAAGTGTACTACATCATAGATGATGGAAATACAAAAACATTAAGATATACAGTAGAATACTATAAAGATGGTGAAAAACAAGATAAAGATACAGAAACAGAAAGCAAGACAGTACAAATATTATTACCAGATACATTAGAAGTAGAAAAAGAAAAAATAAATATAGTAGACAAATATATAGGATACAAACTAGAAAAAACAGAACCAGAAGAAATACCAGATGTAGTAAATGATGGTGATGTAATTAAAGTATACTATGTAAAAGACAAATTCGAATATACAGTAGAGTACTATTATGATGGGGTAAAAGATGAATCAAAGACAGAAACAATTGAAGCAACATATGGAGATATAATAGAAACATATGATGAAAAGCTAGAAGATGGATATAGATTTGAAAGGACAGAAAAATTACCATTAACAGTAAGCAACAAAGAAGAAGAAAACATAATAAATATTTACTATGTAAGAAAAGATTCGTCATGTGTAGTAAAATATTTGGATAAAGCGACAGGAGAAGAAATATCAGAAAAAATTACAAAAGAAGGAAAAGTAAATGATCCATATGATATAACAGAAGATAAAAAAGAAATAGAAGGATATACATTAATAGAAGAACCAGAAAACTTAGCAGGAACATTTACAGAAGAGCCTCAAGAAAAAGTATTCTATTATGCAAAAAATACAAGTGTAATAGTAAAATATCTAGAAAAAGATGAAACAGAAGATAATGCAGACAATAAAGTGTTATCAGAAGAAGTAATTATAGAAGGATATGAAGGACAAGATTATAGGGCAGAGCAAAAAGAAATAGAAAACTATACATTTGTAGAAAGTACAGAAAACACATCAGGAACAATGACAAGAGAACAGATAGAAGTAATCTATTATTATACATTAAAAACTAAAGGATATGTGGTAAATTACCTAGAAAAAGATGAAACACTAGAAGATAATACAGATAACAAAGTATT
>CANEMG010000091.1 GCA_947428535.1 uncultured Clostridium sp.
ATGTGTAGCATCATCTTCTCTTCTATATGTCTTTCCTGTACATATCATTCTAATTGGAGATTTTTCTTCATTTGCAAGCATTGTTCTTGCCTGAACAGAAGATGTCTGTGTTCTTAATAAATATTCATTAGTTATATAAAAGCTATCTTGCATATCTCTTGCTGGATGTCCCTCTGGAAGATTTAATCTTGCAAAACAAAACTCATCTGTCTCAAGTTCTGGACCTTCTATCACATCATATCCCATAGAAACAAATAAATCTTGTATTTCTTCTATAACTCTATTTATAGGATGTTTACTACCTCTTTTTATTTTTACACTTGGCATTGTAATATCTATTTTCTCTTTTTCTAATTTTTGTGATAATGCCTTTTCTTTTAATACTTTTTCTGCATTTGATAAATTCTCTTCAATTTCATTTCTAACTTGATTTACCAAACTTCCGATTTTGGGTCTTTCATCTGCTGCTAAACTTCCCAATCCTTTTAGCAAAGTTGTGAGTTCACTTTTCTTTCCTAAAAGTTTTACTTTTAAATCTTGTAGTTCTTGCAAATTTTGAATTTTACTAATACTTTCTTTTGCACTTTTTTTAATCTCTTCAATTTTTTCTTTCATCTTATCCTCCCATATTTATTCTTATTTTAATCTAAAAAGCTATTTCATCCACATAGGACGAAATAGCTTTATTTCCGTGTTACCACCTAATTTTATTAATTTTAATAATTTAAAATCAACCTCATTATAGTTATAACGTAACAAACGCTTATGACTACTTTTTTCATCACAAGAACCTCAAAAGTGAAATTTCAGCAAATACATTTTAAACAAATTCTCAGCGTAACATTTGTTTTCTCTTTAAAAACTTTACTATTTACTTACTTTGCTTTTTTCTAACGGTTTAATATTATGTTAATAATATAGCACATTTTTTATTTAAAATCAAGATTTATTTTTAATAATCTCTTTCATCTCGAACTTCTTCATTTGTTTTTACTTTTTCAGCTTTCTTTTCAGTAGCTTCTTCTCTTTCTTTAATCTCAGCTTTCTTTACAACATTTTGCATATAGTCTACTGCTTCTCTAAAATCTGTTCTGTTTTTTCCATCTTTATATGCTTTTTCTACTTTACTTGCAAAATCACTTATTTCCATTTTATATTCAACTTCCCTTTCACAATTATCCCATCATACTTGATAATTCAGTATTTTTAAAGTTCTCAATTCTTGAGTTTAATGGTTCAATTATTGTTGTTTCAACTACTTTTGCTGTATTAAATCTACTAACAAAAAATCTTGTAATTTTCTTAAATACTCTTGGTTTACGAATAGTCGCAGTCATTTCTTTATTTCCAACTTCCATTGCATTATAAATTGACTCTTTTTTTCTATCATTTATTCTATCGATTTCTGTATCAATCATAGAAATTTCTTTTTCTACTTTATTAAGAAATTCCTTATTTTCATTTTTATCTTTAATTGTTTTTTCTATTTTATTAGAAAGTTGCTCTTCTAATTCAATAGCTACTTCCTGTTGATCCAAAAGATTTGTAATCATTTTGGGGTCAACTTCTACATTATTACTTCTTTTGTTTTTTATTTTTTCTAGTGCTGATTTTATATTATCTTTAACTGATTTTTTTACCTTATCATTTTCTTTTTGATTATTTCTTTTTTCAATACTTTGTGATAGATATTCTTCATTTAAAATTGCACTAATTAAACTTGCTTCTAATTCAACTTTTCTTAATATTAATTGCTCAATTTTTCCATCATAAAATTTACTAAGCTCTACAAGTGCTTGCTCATATTTTGATAATGTTTCTGAAACTAGTTTTTTTGTTGTTTCATAATTTTTAGAGCCTTCTTTAAATTTAGGATTTATATTACATATTCCTACTTTTATAGAGTTCATTTGAGCATTTACTTTTTCATTAATAGTATCTATAGATATTTTATCAACATATGCTCTACTTACCATTGCATTAGCTTTTATTTTTCCTTCAGATTCATTATACAATTTAAGTAAGCTTTTACATTTTTCAGTATCTGTTAAATTTTCCAAAGCAAATCCTCCTTTATTATTAATACACTTTATAGTAAAATATTAGTATTTTATTATTTTTTATTACTTTTTTTTATTATGCTTTTGGCTTTTCTAAAGTCTTCTTTCTTTTCTTCTTCAATTTTTTTTAATAATATTTTCATTTCTTCTAGTGTCATATAATCTAAATTATATATTTTACTACTATATACAACTGTACCTAATTTCATAAGAACCTCCAAAAATTTTAATATTCAATTGCTTTTGTTTGTTTTCCATTTTCTTTTACTCTATACATTTGATATATTTGAGATTCATCTTTACTATTATCTAAATAATATATTATTCCATTTGCGATATTTATTTTTGTTCTAGTTGCATCTAATGAAACTATTTCTTTTGATTTCTTTCCTTTTAAATCACATTTACAAATCTTTTTATTTACTTCATCATAATAATATATTTTTTTATTAGTTACATTGTATACCTCATTATTAACAAAAGTAGCAACTACTTTCTTTGATGAACCATTTTTCTTTATACTACATAAAGCATTTTCTGTTTCATCATAAAAATATATTCTATTTTTTAATATTTGAATATTTTTTATAGTATATTCTGTTGAAATATCTTTTTTGTCTGTTCCATCTAATTTTACAGAATGTAAATATCCTACATTATCTGTAAAATAAATTAAATTTTTATTTAAAACAAAGTCTTGTACATTTGCTAATGTTATTGCAAATTCTTCATTTGTTTCTAAAGAAATTTTATATAATCCTACATTATCTTTATTTGATACATAATATACATATCCATCTTCTATATAAAATTTACTAATAGATGTATACAGTGTTTTGATTTTATTTAAATCTTCGCCTGTTGTTTTTACTGAATTTAAATCTATTGTATTTGTACTTGAAATTGTTAAATAATAAATTGTATCATCTACTAGAGTCATAGAATATGCCGTTTCTTCTGTTAATTGTGTTTCTTTTCCTTTTTCTACTTTTACAATTCCTTTTTCAAATTTATTATAATAAACTGTATTTCCATCTTCTATTGCTAATCCCATATTAGCATAATTTCCAACAGTATATTCTGGTGAGAATAATTTCAAAATTAATTTTATTACTCCAAAAAACATTAAAAATATTATTAAGGCTAATGCCATTAAAATAATTATGCGTCTACTTTTTAATTTTAATTTCTTTTTCTTATTTTCCATATAATTATTCTCCTCTTTAGAATTGTTTTAATCTTCTAATAGTTCAAAATTTGGAGTTATTCTAAATGTATAAGTATCTACTACAATAATTGCTGCTTCTTCAGTTACTGTTGAAGAAACTTCATAACCTTCAATTTCTAAATTCTCTAAATTCTTTATTGTAAATTCTTCGTTATTATTTTGTGCTTCTCCCATCATTATAGATACTCTATTGAATAAAGCATTTTTTGCTTCTTCCTTAGTTACTGTTACAGATACATCTTCAAGATTATTTTGCTCAACTATTGATGTACCTGTATTAGAATCTATTACTTTTAAACTATCTTGTTTTTGTTCATATACTTCCATAACTCTTTGTATAATTGCTGTAATTAAATCAGCTCTTTCTTGCTCTGATAAATCATCTAAAAATGCACAATTATCATTACTTAAATCTTCTATTTCAGAAGTTAATTCAAAATTTATTTTATTTTCTAAAACTACTTTGGTTTCACTTTCGTTTGTTCTTAAAACAACTACAATGTAATTATTTATTGTTTTAGCATTTTTAGCTCCAGTTGTTTTTATTTCAAAATCTATATTTTCATTTATTTATTATTTACTAATAATACACCATGTGCCTTTTAAATTAATTCCAGCATCTTTGCTTACTTTATTTAATGATAATGTAAATCCGTTCTTTTTTTCACTATTTACATCTTCTGAATTATCAGCTATATCATCTTCTGCTGAATATGTTAAAACTCTATCATTATTAGAATTTTTTCCTTTACTGTTTTGAGACAAATATGTTATTTGTATTGTATTATCATTTTCATCTTCCATTTTTTGTGTAAATTCAACATCTAATGTATCTGTGTTTGGCAATATAAAGCTAATTTTCTCTGTTCCGTTTTCACTTACATAAACAGTTATTGTTATTCCATCGCCTTCACTTGATTTTACTTTTTCTATTAACTTATCTATTTTTTCTTGTAATTCTTTAACTGTTGAATTTATTTTTTTGTTCAATATAATTGGACCAACTATATTTGATAATTCCTTTCCATATTCAACTGTATCTTCTTGTAAATTCATTTCTTCAGAAGTATTATTTAAATCATCATTATATAAATTATCTTCTGAACTTCTCATAATATTATTATCTGTTGAATCTGCTCCAAAACTATCTCCTTGTAAATTAGCTTCTTCATCTGGATAAGAGTTTTCTAAATCAGATATATCTAATTCTATATTTGAATTAAAATTTTCTTCTTCTGGAACCATTACTTCTTCTGATGAATTTGTTTGATCATATAAATTTATTGAACTACTATCAATATCTGGTGTTATTGTATTTCCTGATATATTATTTGTTTCTTCTTCAGCTTCATCTAAGTCTGTTTCCATTACACTATTTGATTTTCCTGTAACCATTTTTCCTAATAATGTTTCATCATTTCTTAACATTGTTAATACATCTACTGTATTATTTTTTAATTCTTCTTGAGATAATTTTAAAGAATATGAAACTACATCAATAGAATTGTTATTTTTATTTATAACAAAGTTGTCTTGTGAAACAAATTTGTCTTCTGATATGTTTTCAAAAAACTTAGAACCATATGATTTTATATACTCAGTCTTTTCTTCTTCTGTAATATCCATTTTTCCTAATTTTTTAAAATTTTCTAAATCTTCTTTATTAAATTCTATTCCAAAAACATCTTTTATTTTATCATAACGAATACCAATATATCTATCTACAATTTCATCTGATGCTATTCCAATAGCTTCATCTGTTGTTTGAATTTTAGCTTTAAAGATTTCGTTTCCAGAATAATTTATTCCTAATTCATTGTAAGTTTTAGAATTAT
>CANEMG010000092.1 GCA_947428535.1 uncultured Clostridium sp.
CTCCACAAAGTCCTACTGTTAAATTATCTAAACGACCTTTTTCACATTTTATTGTTAATAAATCTGTTAATGTTTGTGTTGGATGATTATGTCCTCCATCTCCTGCATTTATTATTGGCACATCTGATTTTATTGATGCAACATATGGCGCTCCTTCTTTTGGATGTCTCATTGCAATTACATCACTATAACATCCTACCATTTTTATAGTATCTGATACTGTTTCTCCTTTTGCTGCTGAACTTGATCCAGCCTCTGAAAAACCTAATACTTTTCCACCTAGTGAAAGCATAGCTGATTCATGGCTTAATCTAGTTCTTGTACTTGGCTCAAAAAATAAAGTAGCTAAGATTTTACCATCACATTTATGAGCATATTTCTCTGGATTTGTGATAATATCTTTAGCTACTTCAATTAAATTATCAATTTCTTCTACTGACAAATCTTTAATATCAATTAAATGCTTCATCTCTTCTCTCCTTTTAATTTTTTCATATTTTATCAGATTTTGTATATATTTGTAAAGGTATATATCGAAAAAAGATGATTAAAAATTAATCATCTTTTCATATATTTTAATTTGGGGATTTTACTAAATTTCGTTACTCTTTATTGTGTCTATTAAATTTAAAAATCATCGCATCTCTCCTTCCTCTTTAAGTATAAATTCATTTTATACGACAATTCTTAAATCAAGCTTAAAAAATTCTTAATTTTTATATAAATTTCTTAAGATTTTAATTTCTTTTTCATATCCATCTAGTTGATTTGGCGTTTCTAAAAAGAATGGTAAATCTCTTAATTTTTCATGATTTATTATTCTAGAAAAAGCTTCTATTCCTATTGTTCCTTCTCCTATTTTTTCGTGTCTATCTTTATGTGCTCCTATTTCATTTTTGCTATCATTTATATGAATTGCTTTTAACTTGTCTAATCCTATTATTCTATCAAATTCTTCTAATACTCCATCTAAGTTATTTACAATATCATAACCTGCATCATTTACATGACAAGTATCTAAACAAACTCCTATTTTATCTTTTAAGTTTACTCCCTCAATTATTTGTTTTAGCTCTTCAAAACTTCTTCCAATTTCTGAACCTTTTCCAGCCATTGTTTCTAATAAAACTGTTGTTGTTTGCTTTTCTGTTAATACTTCATTTAATATTTCTATAATATATTGTATGCCAACTTCTTCCCCTTGTCCTACATGGCTTCCTGGATGAAAGTTATAAAGATTATTTGGAGTATATTCCATTCTCCTTAAATCATCTTTCATGGTTTCTTTAGCAAAAGTTCTTATATTTTCATCTTTTGAAGCACAATTTAGTGTATATGGGGCATGTGCTAAAATAACATCTATTCCTATCTCTTTTGATTTTTCTAAAAATGCTTTTATATCTTCTTCATCAATATCTTTTGCTTTTCCTCCTCTTGGATTTCTTGTAAAAAATTGAAATGTATTTGCACCTATTTGCTCACTTACTTTTGCCATTTCTAAATATCCTTTAGAAGCTGATAAATGACATCCTATTTTAAACATAATTTAATTCCTTCCTTATTAATCTCTCGCTATAACTAATACAAGAATTTTCTTCACTCCTGCATTTTTTAATATTTTAGATATTTCATTTACTGTTGCTCCAGTTGTGTATATATCATCAAATATAATTACTTTTTTATCTTTTATTTTTTCTATATTTTTAACTAAAAATGCATTTTTAATATTTTCATATCTTTCATTTAAACTTAACGTGCTTTGAGTTTTTGTATTTTTCGCTTTATATAAAACTCTATTTTCTACTAAAATATCTCTTTTATTTGAAACCAGATTAATTATTAATTCTGTCTGATTATATCCTCTTTCACTTTTCTTTTTACTGTCCATTGGAACTGGAATTATTATATCATAATTTTTTAATATTGTTCCTATTTTTTTATTATTTAATATTATATTTGCAAACATATTAGATAAATATGGCTTTTCTCCAAATTTGTATCTTAATAATAGTTTTCTTATTATTTTCTTATATTCAAATATATAAAAAAATTCATCAAAATATATTTTTTCTAAATTTGTAGAATTTTCTTTTAACCTTATTATATATTTATTCTTTTCAATTTTTTCTAATCTACTCCAGCATTCTTCACATAACCACTTTTTATCTTTTTTACCGCATATTCCACATACAGGTGGAAATAAAAAATTGAGAACAAACTCAAGCATATCTTGCTCCTTTCATTTGCCCCCAATTCATCTGTTTCTCATATTGAGAAACTATTCTTCTTCAACCACTTTCACAGAAAAACTCCCAAAGTCCGAATTATTAGGTACTATCAAAACAGCTTTTCCTCCTTCAAAATGAGCTTCCCACTGCTCCCGTGGCTTTTTTCCATCAATCACATCTGGCGGTATTATTTGTACTACATTAAACCGCTCTACAAATACTTTATCCGGTTTATTGTAGTGTGCCCGTAAATAGTTGTTAATGCAAATGGATGCAATTTCGTGATTCATGTTATCTTCCTTTCTTATGATTAATGTTTACATTTTCAATATAAGGACTATTCCTTGTTTTTGATATTATAACACGATTTTCTTAATTTGTATACTAAATTCCTTATAATGCAAAAAGATTTTGGATAAACTGTCATTCCAAAATCTTCTTGCTTAATACCTATTAACTTTTACTTGATAAATTTTACAATATAGTTGCCTGCCGGATACACTGTTAATTTTAATATCATTGACCTAAATCTCGCCATATATATTTTATAGTCTATAGCCAATTCCTTTTCATACTGTGTAGCCGGCAACTCCACTACGTTTTCTGGCAGTATTTCTCCTACTGCTCCTGCTGTCCGTAACGCATCATTCATAATTAATGTAACATCTTTCTTTTCCATAGTATTCTCTCCTTTTGTTTTTCGTTAATATGGTTTCAAATATCAAGACACCCTTGATAATATATATTATAATACAAATTTACATAAAATTCAAATTTATGAATTACTTTCTATTTTATATTTTGTAATCTTTCTTCAACATTTGCAAGCATTTGTTTATAATTTTCAAGTTTAGCTTTTTCTTCATTAACTTTAGCTTCAGGAGCCTTATTTACAAAGCCAGGATTTGAAAGCATTTTTTCTCCTCTTAGAACTTCTGCTTCAAGTTTAGTTTTCTCACCTTCTAATCTTTTTATTTCCTCTTCTATATCAACTAATTCTTCAAATGGTATAAATACCTTTAAATCATTCGAAACAATTGAAACTGCATTTTGAGGAACTTCTGACTCATCTTTTATTAAAACTATTTCATTTGCAAATCCTAATTTATTTAAAAATTCTTCTGCCTCTTTTATTTCCTTTTCTATTTCAAAATCTGTTATTACTAATAATTTAGATTTTTTTGATGGATGAACATTCATTTTTGTTCTTATATTTCTTATCTCTACAATAAGATCTTTAAATTTCTCTACGACTTCTTCTTCTTTATCAAAAACAAATTCTTTTCTTATTTCTGGCCATTTGCTTACCATCAAATCTTTTGTTCCAAAACAAATTAAATTTGAATAAATTTCTGATGTAACAAAAGGCATAAATGGATGTAAAAGCTTTAATGAAGAGCTAAATACATGATTTAATATATCACTTACTGCAACTCTTACACTCTCATCTTCACTATACATTCTTGGTTTTACCATTTCTATATACCAATCACAAAACTCATTCCAGATAAATCCATATATTTTATCAAGTGCTATTCCTAAATCATAGTTATCTATATTTTTACTAACATCAGCTACTAATTTATCAAGTTTATTTAAAATCCATTTGTCTTCAATTCTTAGTAATTCTGGATTATAAGCTTTATCTTTTTCATATACTTCATAGCAAAATTCTCTTACTTTTTCTTCATCTGCTAAAGAATTTGTTATAAATTTAGCTGCATTCCAAACTTTGTTTGCAAAGTTTGAAGCTTGTTCTAATTTTTCTGGCATAAATCTTATATCATTTCCCATTGTTGTTCCAGAAAGTAATGAAAATCTTAAACTATCTGTTCCATATTGTTCTATAACATCTAAAGGATCTATTCCATTCCCTAAAGTTTTAGACATCTTTCTTCCTTGACTATCTCTTACAATTCCATGAACTAATACATCCTTAAATGGTACTTCATCTGTAAATTCTAAACCTTGTGTCATCATTCTTGAAATCCAGAACGTTATAATATCAAATCCTGTTACTAAAGTTTGTGTTGGATAAAACTCTTTATAATCTTGTGTTTCCTTGTTTGGCCACCCAAGTGTTGAAAATGGCCATAATGCGGAACTAAACCATGTATCTAATGTATCTGGATCTTGATATAATTTAGTACTTCCACATTTTTCGCATTTTTCTGGCTTAGTTTTTGAAGCATTTATATGTGAGCATTCTTCACAATAGTAAACTGGTATTCTATGTCCCCACCATAATTGACGAGATATACACCAATCTTGTATATTATCTAACCAATGAAAATATTGCTTTTCATATCTTTGTGGTACAAATCTTGTTTCTCCATTTCTTACACTATCTGCTGCACGTTTTGCCAAGTCTTTCATACTTACAAACCATTGCTCAGATATTTTAGGTTCAATTGTATTTTTACATCTCTCACATTTTGCAACATTATGTGTATAATCTTCTGTTCTAACTAATGCTCCAATTTCATCTAATTTTTTAACAATTTCTTTTCTTGCAGTTAACAAATCCATACCAGCATATTCTGGAACTAAATTTCCCATTTTAAAGTCTTTATCAAAAACTTCTATTATTTCTAAATTATGTCTTAGTCCTGCTTGATAATCATTCATATCATGTGCTGGAGTTATTTTTACACAACCTGTTCCAAATTCCATTTCAACAAAATCATCTGCTATAATTGGAATTTCTTTATTCATTATTGGAAGTATACAATTTTTTCCAACTAAATGTTTATATCTATCATCATCTGGATGAACAGCTATTGCTGTGTCTCCAAGCATTGTTTCTGGTCTTGTTGTTGCTATTTCTATATATTCATTCTCTGTTCCTGATATTTTATATCTTATATGCCATAAATGTGAT
>CANEMG010000093.1 GCA_947428535.1 uncultured Clostridium sp.
ATTTTATTATATAACATTATTTTAAAGAACTATATTTTTCACTTACAATTTTATAAAGTTCTATAGCACCTTTACTTAATTCATCTATGTTTACCTCTCCTATTTTGTATCTTTCATACCCTAAACACTTATCTGGCTCTTTTATTTTTAATTCACCACTTTTTAAAATTCCTTTATATACAATATATATCCAAGCTTGTTCTTTATTATATCTTATATCAAAAGTTTTAGCATAAGTTGCTGTAATAAATTCTTCTATCTCTATGGTTGCATCTGTTCCAACTTCTTCTACAATTTCTCTATTTAATGCAGTTTTAAAATCTATATCACTATCTTTAACTCTTCCTCCTATCGTTTCTAATTTTAAAACTTCATCCCTACAGCCTGGACCCCTTCTTTGAAAAATTATATTATTATCCTCATCAAAAGCATATACAATTGCTGCTACCTCATAATCTTCTGAAATTTCTGTATTATTTTTTACAAACTTTTTTAGTGATTTCATATCCTTTATTTCTTCTTTAAATAATTCCATTTATTTCCTCTTCTAATATATCTAAACTTCTTTTGCTTATTATACAACATAATTTTATTTTTTCAAGTATGAAAAAAAGACATAGCTTTGTTATTTCTAACTCCGCCATGTCTTTTTAATAAATTTGTACTTTGATTAGTTCAAAACACAATGCTAGTCTAATCTGTAATCAATAGTGTTACACCAAATTGAAAATACTTTATCGCTCTGTTTAAACACACCCAAATGCCGGACATATGGCTCTCCTTCTGCTGGTCCTATAATAGAATGGTAATTTTTATATTCTCCATATTCAATTTCCATACAGCAACCATTTACTCTCAGTATTTTCTTTTCCTCTTTATTGTACTTGCTCTGATAAAAAATCTCTTCCATTTCAGTATCAATATATAAAGTTCCATAATTTGGTATGCCTGTTCTTACTCTTGAGATCTTATCTTTTTTTCTTTTAGGGATTTTCTGAATTACCTTACCCCAGCACGAAATTATAATATCATATGAAGTACAATTTTCAAATATTACCTCATTTGCTACCGATTTAAGTCGTTCAATATTATATTTTGGTATTACACCTAGATTTGGTCCGCAATATTTGCAGGTTACTATTACAACTTTCCCATCTTTAAAAACTGGAGCTATATTCTCCTCAGCTTTTTGAGATCTTTTTGTAACACCCCTTTCTATCATACAGCCTCTTTCAACAATAAAATCACATTTTATATTTGGTTTTTCTTTTATGCTTACTTGCATCTCTCCATCCCACCACTCATTACAAAGCACTTCAGTGGTGTCACCTGCTTTTATTGTTTTGGCAGTTCCTTTCCTTTCGGCAACTAATGTATAATTAGTGCTATTTTCAAGTTTGAAAGAAAATGGATGCTCTTTCCATGCAATAGCCTTATGGTTCTCATCATTAATGTATTCATTACATTGCCTTAAACTTCCATAATATTCCCGCATAAATATATTCCTCCTTTTTATTAAACTTTTTTCAAATGTTTTATATTAAATATTATAAACTCCTAAATATATATTGTAAAATACATATTTAGGAGCTAGGTATAACCAAATGTTATTTCAAAAATTCAGTTTTTATTATATCTATAAGATTTTTTAATTCTTTAAAATTATTATCATTTAAATAAATACCAAATTCTACTGGTACTAATTTATTTTCTAACTCAATTTCTTTCAAATTGAATTTCTTAATTTTTTCTTTTTCTATATATTCTTTAGTTATAAATCCTATCACATCTGTTTTACTTACTAATTCTAATACTGTATTATAACTAGAATTCTTCAATTTTAATTCCTTTCCATCCATCAAATCTTTTAATCTTTTTACTGTTTGAGCATATGTTCTAGGAACATAAATTGTTTCATTTGCTAAATCATCTTTTTTCAATATTTCTTTAAACTTAGAATCTTTCCCAACTATAAAAATATCATGCAAATATCCTAGTTTTATATATTTAATATTTTTCGTTTCAAAATTATCTACTTTTTTTGAAAATACAATATCTAATTCATAATTCTTAAGCATATTAAGCATTACATCTGTTTCAAAGTTTTTAATATTTAAATTTACATTCTCATATTTCAAATAATAATCATTAATACATTTTCCAAAAATTTTATTTAATAAATGATTATGAGAACCTATATTTACATTTTTAAGTTTACTATATTTGCTATCTATACTAATTATTGTATTTATTGGGGCTTCCAATTCGTTATATATTGTTTGTCCCTCATCTGTTAAAACTAGTCCCTTATTTGTCCTCATAAAAAGTTTCATATTTAACTGATTTTCTAAATTTTTAATATGTTTAGTTACTGCTGGTTGTGAAATATTTAATATTTCACTTGCCTTAGTAATATTTTGTTCTTTTGCTACAACTACAAAAATTTTATATAATTCTAAATTTATCATTATTAAACACCTTTTCTTCACTATAACATAATATTGTAAATTATCTTATTATTTCATTAACTATCATATCTGTTATTATCAAATATTTCTAAAGGATATATGTTATTGTTTTCTATATCATGAACAGTTTTTACTGAAGTTTCATATCCTCTTAATTCCTCTTGTTTCATATTTTTTATATCTTCCATTTTTATCCATTTAACATCTAATATCTCATCTCCATCATATGAAATATTTTCTTCAATCATTTCTGCTGTAAATCTTATAAGAATATGAGTTTCTTCTTTATAATCTACACAAACTATTGGCAATAATCCCTTTAGTTTCACTTTACATCCTGTTTCTTCATAAGTTTCTCTCAAAGCCCCCTCTGTTATATTTTCAAAATCTTCTAAATGACCTGCTGGATAATTCCATTTACCATAACAAGACTTTTTCCCTTCTTTTACCATTAATATCTTATCATCTTTTACTATTACACAACCTGCTATAACTTTCATTTTTTCCTCCCTATTTGCAATATTTTCTATTTATAGCTATTTCACTAACTTCTATGTTTTTAGGTAACTTTAAGATACTAAGCATAAATTCTGCTATATCTTTTGGATTCATCCATTCATCTGGATCTTCTATTTTGGTTCCATTATATTTCTCATGCATTTTAGTATTCATTCCACCAACATTAAACTGTATTACTCTGCAATTGTAATTCTTTAATTCAAGTTGTAAATTATAACTACTTCCTCTTATTGCCCATTTAGAGGTAGTATAAGCTAATTGATCTTTATACCCTTGTTTCAAACCAATTGTTGAACCAACATTTATAATGTCTGCTTCATTATTTTTTATTAATTCCATTAGATTTGCTGATAAGAAGCAAGGTGCTATAGTATTTATTTTTATTAAATTCTCTAAACATTCATATGTTAATTTCTCTAATTTTTGTATTCCTGGAACTCCTGCACAGTTTATCAAAACATCAAAATTATTATATTTTTCTTTTATTGTATTACAAGCATTTTTTATTGAGTTTTCATCTGATAAATCTGTTTCTATAAAATCACATTTATAATTAGGTTTAGTTCTACAAATAGCTATTATGTTAATATTATTTTCTACACATAATTTTCCAAATTCTTTTCCTAATCCATCACTAGCACCTGTTAATATTATATTTTCCATTTTAACGTTCCTCTTCTCTTTCTAGATATTTTTTTAACAAATATCTATGATATTCAAAATACATTTTATCTACTATTTTTTCTGGTTTCACCCATACTAATTCGTGATCTTCCTCTATTGGGTCACAAATTTTTTCTCCAATTTTAGCTTTATAAAAATCTATTATTGCTAACTCATATTTATCCATAAGTTCTAAATAATAATAACAGCCTAAATTATCAATATATTCTATATCTCTTAAAGAATATCCTGTTTCCTCTTTGCATTCTCTTACTAGTGCTTGTTTTGAGTCTTCATTTTCTTCTATTTTGCCACCAATCAAATTATACATATTATGTTTTTGTACATATACAACTGCCATTTCTCCTTTTCCATTAAATATCAATCCACATGCAGTTCTTCTTTCTTGGTACTCTTTATCTTCTAATTTTTCACCTATATATTTCATAAGTTTAATGCTCCTTTTTATTTTTTCTGTACATTCCTGTTGTTAATTCCAATATATAATTATCTAAACTTGCACAATTATTTTTTTTAGCTATTTCAATTTCTGTATTTATATCATATGGAACTCTAATAAATTGTACAGAAAGTGAACTTCTTTTTTTGCTATTATATTCACCTTCTAATATTGTATAATATGCTTGCAAAGTTTCAGACATATCTTCTATAGTTTCATCATGATTTAAATTCTCTACAACATTCCCGACACTACCTATATTGATTATTGTTTTATTATAAAACTTTTGCATATATTGAATATGTATATCTCCATATATAACAATGTCTGGTACTACTCCATTTTCATCATCAAATAACTGCATTTTTTCTTCTACGCTTGCAAAGTCTAACACTCTAAAATTAGTATCATTTTTTGATGCATGAAACATTCTAATTAAGCTTCCACTCATATAAAAGTCATAATACATCGGAAGACTTGCTAAATATTCTATTCTCTCTTTTCCTAGTTTTTCTCTATGCCATATTTTATGAGGTATAGTTCCGTTTATTGCTCCTTCATCTGCATTACCTTTTACTATGATTTCACACTTTTCTTTTGCAATATCTACAACCTCTGCTGGAGATGAACCTCGTAGAACTAAATCACCAGCACAAAATATTCTTGTTATTCCTCTTTTAGCTATATCTTCAACTACAGCTTTAAATGCTGTTATATTACTATGTACATCTGATATAATTGCTATTTTTTCCACTTGTTACCTCCAAACCACTTTCTTATATTTATATCACTTTTTTATCATATTGTAAATTAATTACTTACAAATATCTTTAATAAGATTTTACCTTAAATTTATTTTTTTATTGTATTGGTTGCTGGAGAAATATGTTGATTTTTGTAAAAAGTCTTTCAGGTGGATAGCAAACCGCCTGTTTTTATTTTAAAACAAAAAATAGAGATATGTTGCGACCATATCTCCAAATAAGCAATTCAGAATT
>CANEMG010000094.1 GCA_947428535.1 uncultured Clostridium sp.
CCTATACAAGTTTTTTGTTTAAAATTATGTAAATTCTATGCTGAAAGCTAACAATTAGCTATTAATTATTAGTTTTCAAACATCTTGTCCACTGCTTTTGAATAAATCTCTTTTGCAATATTATATCCATTTGGAAATTCTATGGCAAATTTGTTCATACAAACATTTCCATTAACTTCCATAACATATATTTGCTTGTCTTTAGTTAACGCAATATCAACATTGGCAAAATTTATATTTAAAGCATTTGCTGCATCTATAGCAATCTTCTTTATTTTCTTAGTCAATTCATCGTTTTCATCTATATAAACTGGTTCTGCTCCATTACTCAAATTATGTTTCCAAGATACTATTATTTCCTCCATATCTTTGGGAATATATTCTAGATCCATATTTTCAGAAACATCAATTTCTATATTATTTTCAATATTCTTTTTTTCAATTAATTCTTTTACTGTGTTTTTTCCATTTCCTATAACATATGGCTTTCTTTTTTTATAAATACATAAAATTTCTCCATCTAAATATACTGCTCTAAATTCAAATTCTATGTCTAAATATGGACAAGCACTTAATGTATCTTTTTTCTCAAACAATTTTTGAGTTACATTTTCTATCTCTTCTTCATTTGTACAAAAATAAACATCTTTACCTTCGCACGAACAATTTGCTTTTATAACTATTTTATCATTTTTAGATAATAAGTCCTTAACAAGCTTAATATATTCGCTCTTATAATACAAACTTCTTGTTAAAGGATTAAAAATCATTTTATGTTCAATTACAGGTATATTGTTAGATTTTAAAACTTCATATGTTGCATATTTATCATTTGCAATTTTATAAGAAGTTGCAGTATTTATATCAAATTGATATCTAATAACATAATGCTTTTTATTATCTTTTTCTAACTCTCTAATCCATCCATATGATAGAATTTTTTGTTTAATGTTTTTTTCCTCACATAATTCATTTAAAATTTTATAAAATGGTATTTTCTCTTCCACTGAAAACATCCTTTCTTGTTATATAATTTTTCTAAATAATTTACTTTTATATAAATATTTTGATATTAGATAAATTCCAAATACATATATGAAAGATATAATTGATATAAATATTTCTAAATTAGTAATTTTGAATCCTAAAAATATTACTATTCCTATTTCTAATAATATAATTCCAATTTGAAAAAACATATTTATATTTTGCTTTACTACTGCATATTCTGTTATCCAATCTAATTTAGGATTTTTTAAATCTATAATAATCATCAAATAATTATTAAACACATTTAATAAACCAGCTCCTATCAAAATATACAATACTATTTTGATGTTTTCAATAGGAATTAATAACATTAAAGCAATTGTAAAAAATAATATTGGAACTACATTTAAAATAATTCCTGGGATTACTTTATATATACACTGTTTTCTTAAATCTATAGGTATATATTTCATAAAATTAGCATTATTTCTATCTCTTGATATTGAAGTTATAGAAATAAAGTTAAACATAAATAAAAACATAATTATTGCTAAACATATAGAAATTCCAATAGGCTCACATATACTTTGTGTTATCAAATCTTTTAGCATATTTATGTCCTCTATACTCATATCTTTAAAAGATAAAAATACTGGTATTGAAAAAATAAATGGAAATAAAATTGAAGGTAATATGCATTGCATAAAAAATATAGGATTTCTATTCAAGTTTATAAATTCTTTTTTTACATATGATTTTATTGTTGATTTTACATAAAAATCTTTTTCCTTATTTATTCTCTTACCTTTTTTTATTCCTGATGACATAGTCTTGATTATTGTTTTTATATATATTTTAGATATTATTAAACTTCCTATAATATAAGTACTTATTGTTTCTAAAAACAAAATTACTATATTAAATATTCCATTCAGATTATTATAATTTATTAAAGAATTTATTGCAGGATCAATAGTTATAAATATATCACTATAAACTTTAATTAGTCCATTAGTTTCTACAAGCATGTTTCCTAGTTCTTCATCAGTTACAGCAGTATTTGGTGAATTTAAAAACTGTACTAATATTACAAAAACTAAAGTTAATCCTACACTTATATATTGGACCATATCTTTGTTTTTAATTATATTAGTAAACTTCATAATTAAAGTTATAATAATTGCTGTAAGTATAACTGGTATAATAGGAAACATAAGCATAACTAATAATCCAATTATATAAAAACTTATACTTAAATTAAGTAAATATCCATACAAAATTATAACTGGTAATATTACTACTAATTCAATAATATATTGTGATATTATTAAGCAATTTAATTTTGCCATAACTATTTTTATTGGCTTAATTGGTAATGGAATTAGATATTCGGTATCTTTTGAAAAAAATAAAATATTTAAACTACTGAATATTGTTTGTATAATTCCCATTCCTAATATTCCTATAAAACATATATTCAAAAAGACAGCAGGTTGATTTATTTGGATAAGACTAGTTAGAGATTGATAGCTTATATACCCTATTAATCCTGCTATATATAAATATACAAATATAAATAATAAAATTTTTCCAAAACCATAATTCTTTTTCCCAACTTTGCCTTTTGTATTTATGGATCCTTTAAATAAAACTTTAGTTAATAATATTATATCTTTCATTTTTCTTCTCTCTTATTCTGTAATTTCTAAAAATAAATCTTCTAAAGATGCATCCTCTTTAAACTGTTTTTTCATTTCTTCATAAGTTCCAACAAAGATTAATTTTCCCTTATTTATAATTCCAATTCTATCACATAATTTCTCTGCTACCTCTAATACATGTGTTGAAAAAAACACTGTATTTCCCTGTTTTACATACTCTTTCATCATTTGTTTTAAATCATGTGCAGATTTAGGATCCAATCCTGTCATTGGTTCATCTAAAATCCAATTCTTAGGATTATGAAGTAGTGTTCCTATTACAACTATTTTTTGTTTCATTCCATGTGAATAACTTTGAATTCTATCATTTAAATTTTCATATATTCCAAATTTTCTAGACAAATTTTCTATTTTTTCTTTTCGTTCATTTTTTGGCACTTTATATATATCTGCTAAAAAATTTAAATATTCAATTCCTTTTAATTTCAAAAACATATCGGGATTATCTGGTACATATCCAAATTTCTTTTTACTTTCTATAGGTTCATTAATAATACTTGTGTTGTCAATAACAATATCTCCTTCATCTATTTCTAGAATTCCTGTAATCATTTTTATCGTGGTTGTTTTTCCTGCACCATTTGGTCCTAAAAATCCAAATATTTCTCCATTTTTAATTTCTAAATTTAAATTATCTACTGATTTTTTATCTTTTGTATATGATTTACTAACATTTTTAATTTCAATCATTTTTTATCTCCTAACACAAAAGCGAACTAAATATTTTTAGTAGTTCGCTTTTGTAAATTATTTTTTAATTCTAGTAACTATTTTTAAAATTTCTGAAACACTCCAAGCTTGTGAAAAAGTCCCTCCTGCTTTAAAAGGTGCCTGTGAATCATATAATTCAGAAAGTGTTCCTATTCCTTCATTTTTATTTATCTCTGTTTTAAAAGTAGTATATACATTTTTTATAAATTTTTCATATTCAATTACTAACTTTTCTTTTTCTAATCTATCTTTTTCATCATCAATTATGTTTTTAAAAGCATCTGCATATAATCCCAATAACCACACCCATACAACTCCTTGATGATAAGCTGAATCTCTTTCTACTGGACTACCTTCATAATATGGTATAAATCCATCTTCACCTTTTGCAAGTGTTCTTAGTCCATATCTAGTTAGCAATTTACTTGTTACTGTTTTAAATATTGTTTTACCTATTTCTGATGATGGTTTTATAACAGGATATGTTGTTGATATTGCAAATAATTGATTTGGTCTTATTTTATCATCTCCAACAACATCATATAAAGATTTTTTCTTTTCATTATAAAATTCTTTTTCAAATGCTTTTTTATGACTTGTTGCTATTTTTTTATAGCCATTTGCAACTTCTTTGTTTTCAAATTTATTTGCAAGTGTTTCTAATGTTTTTAAAGCATTATACCAAAGTGCATTTAGTTCAACTACTTTTCCATTTCTTGGTGTTACTGCATAATCTCCTATTTTCACATCCATCCAAGTGTTTTGCGTTGTTTCTGTTCCTGAAGATAATAATCCATCTTCAGCTATAAATATATTATTGTTATCAAGATCTATTCCTTTAGTATAATTTTCTATTATATCTTTTAATTTTTCATATATATTTTCTTTAATAAAATCATAGTTTTTAGTATATTGTAAATATTTATTAACTTGCTCAAATAGTAATAATGATGCATCTGCACTATTATATAATGGTCTATTATCGAATCCTGAATATCCATTTGGAACTAATCCATATTTTATATCTCTTGTAAATGTTAACAATATTTCTTCTGCTAATTCATATCTTTTTGTTATTAGAAATAAAGCTTCATATGCAATTAATGTGTCTCTTCCCCAGTCTAAAAACCATGGAAAACCTGCTATAACAGAATGTGTTCCAAAGTTTGGTCTATTTATTATAAAACTTTCTGATGCAGTAAGTAGACTTTTCAAAAGTTCATTATAATCTTTTTCTTGTTTTGAAAGTCTTGACTTAGATTTAAGAAGCCCAGTATTATTTATGATTTCATATAATCTTTTTGTTTCTTCTTCAAAAACTTTATTACTATCAATTTGTTCAGCATTATCTTCTAAAGATGCTATAAAAGTAATTTCTTTAGTTTCTTTTGGATTTATAACAACTTCATATCTTCCTGGTATAATTAAATCTTCTTCTGGATAAAATCCTCTTTCTTCTTCTTTTATATAAAACATATTTTTAAATAAATCATTATTATGTTCTATATATTCTCCTTCATTTACATACAAGTATAAAGGTGTTGTTGCTTTTCCATCTACTTGTAATGTGATTTTATTATTATCATTTCTTTGCTTTAATACATAATTAT
>CANEMG010000095.1 GCA_947428535.1 uncultured Clostridium sp.
CGGATTTGAACCGGGGATCAGAGTTTTGCAGACTCGTGCCTTACCACTTGGCTATGGCGCCATTATTATAAATAAAAAATGGAGCAGGTAACGGGAATCGGACCCGTAACTAATCCTTGGCAAGGATTTATTTTACCACTAAACTATACCTGCAAAATACAACTTTAAAATTATAACTCTACATATTATTCTATCAAACAAGCTACTACTGCATAAAATTAAAGCATACCTATAATAACAAAAAAAGATATAAAAGTCAAGATTTAAAAGCTATATTAATTTCAACAAAATTATTCTCATTACTTAAAACTTTAACTTCATGCTACTATATAATATGCTCAATATTAAAATTTATTACATTATTTCTGCATTTTAAATCTTTCCATTGTATTCTTCTTCCTACCTTTAAACTTTATCTTCTATAGCACTCAAAAATTGATTTATATCTTTCTTTATATATTGACAAGTAGTCGAAATATCCAATTTTAATAATTCTTCTTTAGAAACCCATTTTATTTCATCAACTTCTTCTTTTTGAATAGTTATATCATTTAAGTCAACATCTAATTTTGTTAAAAAGATATCTACTATCAAACTTTCTCCAGCTATTTTGGAATCTATAAAATTTATATTACAATTAGAAATGTCAATTCCTAATTCTTCTTTAGTCTCTCTAATGCAAGTTTTTATACTCTCCTCACCTATTGCTCTTAATCCGTTTGTCGAGCTCCATTTTCCTGGATTATTTCTTTTTAGCTTTGATCTTTTCTGTACTAAAAATTCTCCTTTTGAATTAACAATCCAATTATTTACTCCTATAACATATAAACCATTTTCTACATTTTTTCCTCTTTTAACAGTATTTTCTGTTTTCTGTCTATTACCATTTTCATCTAATTTATATACTTCAACATATTCATTATTTTCTTGTAACATACTTTTCCCTCTTTCTTAACTATTTCCAATAATAATTTCCGTTATCATCTCTGTAGCAATCCATTTTTAAATAATTTTCATCATTAGAAATATAAAACTTTTCTATAAAAACTTTATCACTTTCTATTAAATCTTTAGAATCTATAATTTCTTGTTTAGTAAACCACTTATAATTAAATTCTGCATTATTAATAATATCATCATTATCAATTTTAAGTAAACATACATAAATTAGGGAAGTAGAATTTTTATCATGCATTATTTCAGTACAAAAACCTAATAATTTTTCGTACTTCATATCTATTCCTATTTCTTCGAGCATTTCTCTTTTTACAGCTTCATCGATATGCTCACATTCTTCAACTTTACCACCTGGAATCCCCCATAATCCTATAAAGTCTCCTCTTTCTCTCTGAATAAGTAATATTTTATCATCTTTTTCTACTATACCTAATACAACATTTACCATATAAATCTCCTTCAAAATTATTTTATCAAAATTGTTTTATGCAGTAAAGATTATTCATTTAAAAATATTGTATTTTTTTTAGGCATATGATATTATTTTGGTGTATAAATTTATCGTACAAAGGAGAAAACTATGGACAAAAAACAAATAAATTCAAAAATTGCAATAAGATCGATTATAAATAGTTTTGTATGCTATGGAATATTATGTATTTTCTTATGTCTATTTATATTATCTATTGCAACTTACTTTTTAAAAGGATTTTCAGGAACAACAGCTAGAGGATTATACGTAACACTACCACTAATAGCAGTAATTATTATTTACTTTATTGTACATTCTATTTGCAAGCTTAGCACTTATGATATATTTAAAAAATCTAAAACAAATCCTGAAAACTACAAAGACATAGTAAAACATTTAAATATATTTTTTATTATTTGCATAGTAATTTCGATAGTTCTTTTCTTGGGCTTACTTTATTTAAATTTAGAGTATCAAGCTAAATCAATAGAACTTGCAGAATTAAAATATAAAGAAGTTTTTTCATCAGAACATATAAATATTTTAAAATCAGAAATGCTAAATACATATAATGAATCAAAAACAAACTTAGTAATTTCAACTACTATCTTAGAAATAGGAATAGCTATATCATTCCTTTCATTAATACCTTATCAGAAAAAAATGATTTTAAGATATAATGAGTTTTAAAAATTATTCCAAAAGCTATTTTAGAAGAAAAAACTGAAATAGCTTTTTTATTATTTAATTTTAAGGAGTACATTATGGCATTAATCGAAGTAACAAATTTAGTAAAAAAATATAAAATTAGTCAAAAAAAGAATGGCATTTTAGGATACTTAAAACACTTATTTAATCCTAAGTATATTGAACATACTGCTGTAAACAATATAAGTTTTAAAATAAATAAAGGGGAACTTGTTGGATATATTGGAGAAAATGGTGCAGGAAAATCAACAACCATAAAAATGCTAACAGGACTTCTTACACCTACTTCTGGAAAGATTTTAGTAAATGGAATAATTCCAAATGAAAAAAGAATTCAAAATAATAAACAAATAGGAGCTGTTTTCGGACAGAAAACTCAACTTTGGTGGGACTTACCTGTAATTGAATCTTTTGATCTTATAAAGAAAATGTACGAAATTTCTGAAAATGAATATCAAAAAAATCTAAAAAAATTTACAGAAATTTTGGATTTACAAGATTTACTTACTAAACAAGTAAAAAGCTTAAGTTTAGGTCAAAAAATGAGATGTGAAATAGCAGCTACCTTTTTACATAATCCTGAAGTCGTTTATTTAGATGAACCTACAATTGGTTTAGACATATTAGTAAAAGAAAATATTAGGAAATTTATAAAAGATATAAACAAAGAAAAAAATACTACTATAATACTTACAACACATGATTTAAAGGATATTGAGGAAGTTTGTGATAGAATTATTCTTATTGACAAAGGAAGTATAATTTATGATGGCGAAAAGGAAACCTTTAAAAACAAATATGGAAAACACATTATTGCCGAATTTATTATAAATAATAAAAAGAAAAATGTAACTTTAGAAACTTCTGATGAAGACTTTGAAGTTTTAGAAGAAAATGAAAAAAGCTTAAAAATAAAATTTAATCATGACCAGTTTACAATAGTAGATATTGTAAAATCAATATCTAATTATTGTGAAATATTGGATATTCATATAAATGAGGAAGGTCTTGAAGAAATATTAAAAAACATTTATAGAGGAGAAACAATAAATGATTAAAAAAATTTGGGCAATTGCAAAGCAAGATGCACGAGAGGGATTATATTATAGATTTGATTTACTATTATACATATTTAATTACATTGTAGAAATTACAGTATATACATTTGTTTGGCTTGCAATTTATAATACTGGGAATCAAGTAGCAGATATGTCTTTTCAAGAAATTACTACATATTATGTTTTAGTTATATCACTTTATCCAATTATATTTTGGGGAATTAATGATATCATGGGAGAAGCTATAAGAGAAGGAGAAATTTTAAGAGAACTTTTAAACCCTATCTCTTACTTTAATTATTATTTTGGAATTAGAATTGGTGAACTTATTGAATCTACTATAGTTGGAATTTTAACTTTTATAATATGTTCAATAATGTTTAAAATTTTACTTCCTTCCAGCTTACTAAACTTAATATTTTTCTTACTCTTAATCTCTTTTGCAATAGTTGTCGTATACTTTTTTGAACTTATCTTAGGAGTTATAGCTTTTTATACTGATTCACTTTGGGGAATTGAAATGTTAAAAAGAGCTATACTTAGCATTTTTTCAGGAATGATTGCACCTATTACACTATTTCCTGAATTTTTGCAAAAAATTGCATATTTCTTACCATTTAAAGATTGTATATATACGCCTGTAAATGTTTATTTTGGAAAATTAGCAACAATAGAAATATTGCAAGTTCTTTTAAAACAATGTATCTGGATAGCTATTTTGTATATTGTTGCTAAATTGTTATTTAAAAAAGCAATAAAAAATATAACTGTGAATGGAGGATAATATGATTAGAAATTTAAAATTATATTTTTCCTTTTTAATGGCTTCACTAAAAGGAATGATGGAGTATAGAACAGATTTTATTGTTGGTATGATATCACAAATATCCTATCAAATTATAGAACTATTATTTATATGGATTGTTTTTCAAAACACAGATAATATAGCTGGATGGCGCTTTGAACATTTGTTACTACTTTATGGAACTATAATGTTATCAATTGCTATAACAGATACTTGCTTTGATTCAACATTTTCATTAGGTCAAAGATTAATAAAAAAAGGAAAATTTGATACTATTTTATTAAGACCTGTACATCCTTTAGTATCTGTTTTAGGTGAAACTAAAACTTCTACAAATTTAGGATATATAATACTTGCTATAATTTTAATTGTATCAACTCTTATAAAATTAAATATTAATATAACATTTTTCTTAATTTTCAAAATATTATATTTTGGGATACTAGGTGGACTTATACTAGGTGGAATCCAAACTATATTTAGCATTGCTGGTTTCTGGACATACAAATCAAATGAAGTAGTTTGGTCTGTTTTTAAAATGCATAAATTCGTTGAATATCCTATAGATATTTATAACAAGTTTATAAGAATTTTGATTACTTTTATCTTTCCTTTTGCTTTTGTATCATACTACCCTACTTTATCATACTTGGAAGGAAATCATATAAGTTTATTATTTATAGTGCCTATAATAACAATAATTATTTGGATAATTGCTATTAATGTATGGAACTGGGCTCTGAATAAATATAGAAGTACTGGAAATTAATAATTTAATAGAATATTGGATGAAAGCTCAATAAAAATAATGCTTTCATCTTTTTTCTTTACTTAAGCATATTATAATATTTTAATAATATATTTTATATATAACTTATTTTATGAATACAAAACTCATATGATTAAAATAAAGGAGCATTTCAAATGAAAAGCATTGGTATTATAAGATTATATGGCTTAATTTTTGGTA
>CANEMG010000096.1 GCA_947428535.1 uncultured Clostridium sp.
GCCAAAAGAATTTAAAGTAAATAGAATAAATATTGTATTAAAAATTTATATATTTAAAATTTTCAAAGTTTTATCAATTAAAATTCACAGAAACTATTTTGAAATTTTTAAAATAAAAGTTAAGTTTAATATATTAAAAAAAGTAAGAAAAGATTATGATAAATTTTATAGAGACTTTGAAATAATGATAAAAAAAAGAGAGGAAATAAATTTTAAACTTTTAAGACCAAAAATTAATTCACTAGATTTAGAATTATTTTTTGGAACATATAGCCCTCTTTTAACAACTTTCTCAATACCTGCGATTTCTACTTTTTTGTCAGTATTGTTAAGTAATTCAATCACTAATTATGATGTAAACACATATAATTATAAAATAATACCTAGATATATAAATAGAAATTGTTTAAATATACAACTTAACACGAAACTCAGTTTTTATTCGATAAATTTAATTTTATTTTTATGGAGTGTTAGGAAAATTTTAAGAATAAATAATTATTAGTTTTCAAAATATTGACAAATATTAGAAATAGGTCTAAAATAAATATTATAAAAATGAATTGGAGATAGTTATGATTAATAATGCTAATTTAAAATTAAATAATTGGCAAATAGTATGGGAAAAATTAAAAATCACCCATACTAATTGATTATGCTATAAAGTTTATTATAAAAATAGCACAAGTATAGGTGATAAAAAATTACTTATACTTGTGTTTTTTATATAGTTTAAAATATAAAACCAGAAGTATATAATTAAAGGCTTCTGGTTTTTGTTTTAGGAGGTGAAAATATTGAAACAAGAAATTTTTATAAAATATCAATATAAATTATATTGGTATAAAAAAACTTGAAAAATAAAAGTTGAAAGGAAGAGATATTATGAATAAAAAACAAAATCCATACAGATTATATTTAACAGAAGAGCAAATGCCAAAACAATATTACAATTTAAGAGCAGATATGAAAGAATTGCCAGAGCCAATGTTAAATCCGATTACAAAAGAAGAAGCTACTTTAGAAGATTTATTACCAGTATTTTGTAAGGAACTGGCTAAACAAGAATTAGATAATGAAACAAGATATATAGATATACCAAAAGAAGTGCAAGAAATGTATCGAATATATAGACCATCTCCATTAATTCGTGCATATAATCTTGAAAAATATTTAGAAACTCCTGCTAAAATTTATTACAAATTTGAGGGGAATAATACATCAGGCAGTCATAAATTAAATTCAGCAATAGCGCAAGTATATTATGCAAAACAAGAAGGAATTACTAATCTGACAACAGAAACAGGAGCAGGACAATGGGGGACAGCATTATCTGAAGCTTGCAGTTATTTTAATATACCACTATCTGTATATATGGTAAAAGGTTCTTATGAACAAAAGCCATTTAGAAAAGATATAATGAGAACTTTTGGAGCAAATGTTATTGCAAGTCCAAGCAATACAACAGAAGTTGGAAGAAAAATTTTAAAAGAAAATCCAAATACAACAGGAAGTTTAGGATGTGCGATTTCAGAAGCTGTTGAAAAAGCTATAACTACGCCAAACTCAAAATATGTTTTAGGATCGGTTTTAAATCAAGTTTTATTGCATCAATCTATAATTGGTTTAGAATGTGAAACAGCTTTTAATTTGTTAGAAGAATACCCAGATATCATAATAGGATGTGCAGGTGGAGGATCTAATTTAGGTGGATTAATTGCACCATTTATGAGAGATAAAATAAAAGGAAAACAAAATCCGAGAATAATAGCTGTAGAACCAGCATCATGTCCATCCTTAACACGTGGTAAATATGTATATGATTACTGTGATACAGGTAAAATGACACCACTTGCAAAAATGTATACATTAGGTTGTGGTTTTATTCCTTCAAAGAATCATTCAGGAGGATTAAGATATCATGGAATGTCACCAATAATTTCGAAATTATATCATGATGGTTATATGGAAGCTGTTTCAAATAAACAAACTGATGTGTTTAAATCTGCAATTTTATTTGCTCAAAAGGAAACTATATTCCCAGCACCAGAATCTTCTCATGCAATAAAGGTAGCAATTGATGAAGCTTTGAAGTGTAAAGAAACTGGTGAAGAGAAAACAATTTTATTTGGATTAACAGGTACAGGTTATTTTGATATGACAGCATATTCATCTTATTTGGATAAAACTATGGAGGATTATATTCCAACAGATGAAGAATTAGAAAAATCATTTCCGAATATAAAATAAATGAAATTTTTGGAAAAATTTATTGTAGTAGAATTGTATAATTGAATATTAACTGGAGATAATATTATAAAATAGTTTAGGAAAAGAGGTAAAAAAATATGAGTGGACATCCAATAGAAATTCTTATGGAAACAGCTATGAATAGTATTAAAGATATGGTTGATGTAAATACTATAATTGGTGAACCAATAGAAACTAAAAATGGAATGGTAATTATACCAATTTCAAAAGTAAGTTTCGGATTTGCTGCTGGTGGTAGTGAGTTTAAGGGTGAGACAATTGATGAGTATAAGAAAAAAGACAAAGAAGAAGAGGTACAGTATAGACTTCCATTTGGAGGAGGTAGTGGAGCTGGAATATCTATAAATCCAGTTGCATTTGTTATAGTTTCAAAAGATTCTATAAAAGTTCTTCCAATAGAACATACATCAGCAATAGATAAACTTATGGATTATGTTCCAGATTTAATGGAGAAAGCAAATTTAATTGTTGATAAGTCAATGGAAAATGCTGCAGAAAAAGATAAAGATGCAAATTCTACTACAGATTTTACTTTTAATTATGAGGAATCAGAGGAGAAGAAACCTAAAATTAAAAGCCCGATAATGAATAAACAGAAAAATAAAAAGCCTAAAAATGTTCCTAAAAATTCTAATGCAGAAAATAATAAAACTGAAATTGAAGAAGAAGAATATTTTATGGATGATGATGAATAAATGGACATATTAATGTCCATTTTTTTGTTGCTATTTGGAATACGCAACATACGTTAGTTTTTGGACAAAAATGTCCAAAAACTAACGTCCCTAATTGGACATTTTCTATTGAAGAATATAGAGAATTATGATATAAAAAAATAGAACAAATTTATATGAAAATGAAAGGAATAATAAATATGAAAATAGAGTTGTTGGGTGGATGTAAAAAAGAAGAGTTAGAAAAAAGAATACAAAATGTAGCTGCTGCTGGGAAATTATCTAGATTTCCAGGTAATGTAATAGAAGTACTAGATAGTTGTGATGATTATGAAAGTAATTTGAAATTAGTAAAAAGAATTATAAAAATGGGACATAAATCAATTATTGAACACGATTATTTAGTTTTTGCTTTTTGTGATACTACACCAATTGTAGAACAAACTTTAATTGGTTATAGATTAACTTCGTTTACTGTAAAATCAAGAAGAGAAGTTGATTTTAGAACAGTAGGTTTTTATATACCAGAGTTTAGAAATGAGAATGGAGAAATTCATGAACAAAATGATGAATTAAAAGAAGAATATGGTAAACATATGAAAATGTTATTTAATACATATGCTGATATAGTAGATAAAGATATAAATGTTGAAGATGCTAGATTTATTTTACCATATTGTTATCATGATAATTTTATTATGGGAGTAAATGCTAGAGAATTAGAGACAATGATTATAGCTTTAAGAAATGGAAAATTAAGCAAGATTCCTGATTTAAAAGAAGTCGGAAATGAATTATATAAAATTGTTAAAGAGAATGTTCCATATTTAGTTCCAAATTTAAAAAAACAAGAAGAAAATTTATCTACAGGATTTGAATATTTAGAAAGTATGGAAAAAAGACCAGATATAAAAATAGTAGAAAAAACAAATATGATAAGTTATACACCTGATGCTGATGATGTTGTTTTAGAAAGTTCAATTATGTATCATTATCAATGCTCAAGAGATGAGGCAAAAGAAATATTAAAAAATATAGTTAAAAAAGATAAAGATGCTAAGGAAAAAATGATGTCAGAAATAATGCATAAATCTGAAAGAAGGGAATTAGAACAAGTAAGTTTTAGTTTCCAAATTCCAATTTCTTTAGCAATACTTACACATTTAACACGTCATAGAATGCATGCTTTACTAGTTCCAGAATTTTTACCAATGTGGGATTTAAAAAATTATATTACACCAGAATCTATAAAAGCTAAAGCAAATGATATATATGAAGAAGCAGTTAAGAAAAATATTGAAATAATGGAAAGATTTAAATCATTAGGAGTATATGAAGGAGATTTAGTATATTTCTATTTAGGAAACCAAATGTTAAATGTTATAACTACAATGACAGCTAGAAATTTACAATGGGTATGTAGAATGCGTTGTTGTAATAAAGCACAATGGCAAATAAGATATGTAGCAAAAGACATGGCTAAACAAGTAAAAGAAGTATCACCTTTAATCGGAAAATGGTTAGGATCTACTTGTGTTACTGACAGATATTGTGGTGAAGGAAGAGAGTGTTGCGGACTAATAGATAAATTATTAGAAATGTCCAATTAGGGACGCATGTTTTTGGACATTTTTGTCCAATTTCATACGTATGTTGATTTATGGAGGTAACAAAATGATAGATTTACATATGCATACTAATCATTCAGATGGTACAGATTCTGTTGAAGAGTTATTGAAAAATGCAGAGAAAAAGAACTTGGAAATAATTTCTATAACAGATCATGATTCAGTTGGTGCTTATTTTGAATTAGAAAAAAATCCACAGCTTATGAGTTTGTATAGTGGAAAATTGATAATTGGAACAGAACTAAAAACTTGTTATAATCATGTACCAGTAGAAGTTTTAGGATATGGAATTGATTATAAAAAGCTAAGAATTCATAAAATTGATGATGAAAAAATGCAAAAAGAACTTTTAGAAAAAATGAAAAATATGTCTGATAGTTTAGGTTTAAAATATG
>CANEMG010000097.1 GCA_947428535.1 uncultured Clostridium sp.
TACTTATAAATATATCTATTAGCATTTGTGGGAAAACAGTTACTGTGGAACATAAACTATTACACAAAAAAATTGCAATTAATGTTAATACTTGTATTACTGTAATTAACAAAATTCCTGCTACTGTATTTGTAATAAATATTGTTTTTCTATTAAGTGGCATTGAATTTATAAAATCAACACTAGATTTTTTATATACATATCCAAATAAAACAAGTGATAATACAACTGGTATAATATACATACATATTAAGTTTGGCCATATCATTTCTCCTATATCTAGAAGTTTTGTATAATTTTCTGACCTACTTAAAAATAATATACTTAGTGTTGTTATTAAAGGTACCACTATTACTAATAATGCTATTAACCCTTTAGACTTTTTAATATTCTCTTTCAAATAATTTTTATTAAAATACTTGGTTAAATTCATATCCTAGCACCTCCATTTCATAAATAAACATTTCTTCCAAAGTTACTGGTAAAAAATCTAAAATAACTGGGTTTAATTTTTTTAGATTTTCTTTTGCTTCCTCTTTTTCTCCTTTTAAAATTATTGTTGCAACACTTCCAGTTTTTTTGAAGTTTAATATATCTAAATTAGAAAATGTTTCTTTATTAAATTCTTCTTTTAAAGAAATTTGTACTTTAAACATATTTGTTTTTAAAGTATTTACATCACTTTCAAAAAGGATTCCACCTTTATATAATAAAGCTAAATTATCACAAATATCTTCTAACTCTCTTAAATTATGACTTGTCATAATAATTGTTGTTTCTTTTTTATCCATTTGTTTAGCAATAATCTTTTTTAGTAAATTTCTAATAACTGGATCTACTCCATCAAAAGTTTCATCAAAAAACATATAATCTGCATTTGTACATATTGCACATATTAATGCACATTGCCTTTTCATTCCTTTAGAAAAATTTTGTATTTTTGAATTCATATCTAATTTTAGTGTTGATGCTAATTTTTCTAAGTATTCCATATCAAATTTTTTATACATTGATTTATAAAAATTTGCCATATCTTTTAATGTATAGTTTGGAAAAAAATATAAGTCATCAGGTACAAAAACGAGTTTTTGTTTAACTTCTTGATTATTATTTACAATTTCTCCATCAATTTCAATGTTACCAGAATCTGCTTTAAATATATCATTTATTATTCTAAGCAATGTAGATTTTCCAGCACCATTTGCTCCTACAAATCCATATATGGAATTAGTTTTCACTTCACAATTTAAGTTTTCTAAAACTTTTTTATTTCCATAAGATTTGCTTAAATTATCAATTTTAATCATAAAATCCCCTTTCCTAAGCAATTTACATATTGCTTATAGTTTGAATAAAATCAATATTATATTTATGTAATAATACAATAAAAAATATAATTGTACTATTTGTAGTAGTACAATTATATTTCTGTTTTTTATTTTTGTCAATACTTTTATAAGCAAACATCATAATTTAATATTTCTATTCCTATTTGCAAATCTCTTTTTTAAATGTTAATTCTCCAAATTGTTCTGTTGGTACATATCCTGGTTTTGCTGCTATTACATCTGGAATTCTATTTACTACTGATGCACAAGTAAGTTCTACTGTATCTGGTTTTTCTACGGTAATAGTTGTTGTTGGCTCACCTTCAACTGTCCAAACATTTTTATCAAATTCATCTGGACCATATACTTTTCCTATACATTCAGTTTCTAATGTTATTCCCTCTTCTGTCTCTGTTGTAACAACAGCACTCATTCCTGTTGCATCACCAGATTTTATAGTCATATTTAAAGTTGATGAATATATATCATCCTTATAAGTTTGTGGTACACATTTTTGAGTTTGACTTTTTACTGTTAGTCCTAATTTTTCACATAACCATCCATTAACATTCCACATATATGATGGTAAGTATTCTCCTTTTTCCATAATTTCTTTTCTTTTTTCATCTGATATTCTATCTACTGAAGCAATTTTTTCATCAAATTCAGCAAGTGTTAATCCAGCTCCATGTGCTTCAGCTAATGCTATACCATATTCTTCAACATTATAACTTGAACTTCCTTTTATTTTTCTTATTGTTTGTGTTGATCCTGCAATTGATGATACAAGTTGCCCCCAATAAATATCTTGGTACCCACTTCCTGTAATTGTACAATTATTTGCTTTTGCAAGTTCATCTATCTTTTTAGTTAATATTGGATTTGAATTCATTGGGAAAAATGCTTCTTCACAAGTTGTAATTACATTTATTCCTTTACTTGCACATAATATAAGTGGTTTTTCTAATTCTCCTATTAAACTTCTAGTTGTAACTATACACACATCTGGTTTTAATTCCTCCAATAATGACTTGGCATCTTTTGCATCTGTAACTTTTACTCCCATCTCTTCTCTTCCCATTATTTCTCCGATATCTTTACCTACAATTTCAGGTGTAACATCTACTGCTCCTACTATTTCCACTCCTTTTTCTAGCATATACCTCATTGTATATACTGCCATTTTTCCAACTCCATATTGTACAGCTCTTACTTTTTCCATAATAAAATCTCCTTTCAAATTTTATTTATTATATCCATTTTACCCAAAATTAATTATAAAAAAACTAAACCAATTGTATTCAATTAGTTTAGTCTTAAAATTTATTTTGTTACTTTTTCTGCATTTGCAAATTTTTTTAATTTTTCTTGCGCTAAATAATTTATTGTTCCCAATGGGAATTTTCCATTTTTATCTTTTTTACCTGCTGGAACGCCTGTTAAAATCTCAATTCCTTCATCAATTGTAGAAATAGCATAAATATGGAATTTTGATTTTTTAACAGAATCTATAATTTCATCACTTAAATGTAAGTTTCTAACATTTTGTTTAGGAATAATAACTCCTTGCTCTCCATTAAATCCTTTTAACTTACATATTTGATAAAATCCTTCTATTTTTTCATTAACACCACCTATTGGTTGAATGTATCCTTTTTGATTTACAGAACCTGTTACTGCAATTGATTGATTTATTGGCATTTCTGACAAACTAGATAATATTGCATATGCTTCTGTACTTGAAGCACTATCTCCATCTACTCCACCATATAGTTGCTCAAAACACAAATTTGCAGTTAAAGATAATGGTATTTCTTGTGCAAATTGCTCTCCTAAATAACCTGTTAATATATAAACACCTTTTGAATGAGAAGATCCTGACATATCAACTTCTCTTTCAATATTTACAATTCCTTCTTTTCCCATAAATGTACTTGCTGTAATTCTTGCAGGTTTTCCAAAAGAGTAATCACCAATTTTAATTACTGTAAGTCCATTTATTTGTCCTACTTCAAATCCTTCTGTATCTATAAGTAATGCATCCTCTTTTATCATTTGTAAATATCTTGTATCATATTTTTTAATTCTATCTATTCTCTCATCTAGTGCTTTTTGTATATATTCTTTAGTTATAAGTTTTTGTTTATCTTTTTTAGACCAACTAGAAGCTTCTCCAACTACTTCTCCTATTTCACTAAATTGTGTAGATAACTTTTCTTTATCTCCTGACATTTTAGAAGTTATTTCTACTACTTTTGCCATTGCTTCTTTATCTAGATCTAATAAATTTTCTTGTGTACAAAAACTTCTAACAAAATTACTTAATCTTTCTATGTTTTCTGTAGTTTTTGGAGCATCTTCTTCAAATTCTACCTTTATTTTAAATAATTTTCTAAAATCATCATCCATTGATAAAAGTGTGTGATATATATTTGAATTTCCAATTAATAATACTTTTAAATTTAATGGTATTGATTCTGGTTTTAATGAAACAAGTAACATACCACTTCTTTGTTCTGTCATATTTTCAATAGATAATTCTTTTATTTTTAAAGCTTTTTTCAATGCTTCATAACAAGCACCATTTGCTAAAATATCCTTCGCTTGGAAAATTATATATCCACCATTCGCTTGATGTAATAAACCTGGTTTTATCATCATATAATCTGTTTTTAAAGCACCATATTGATTTTCATATTCAAGTCCACCAAAAATGTTATAGTATGAATAATTTGTATCCATTATAACTGGTGCACCTTCTAATTTACTATTATCAATAAATAAATTTACTCTATAATTTAACCATGGTTCTTTCTCAGCTCGTTGCATTTGTTGCATCGGCTGATTTGGTTGTGATTTTTGATCTGTATCTGTTGCTAAAAAATAATTTATATTTTTTAATATATCTTTTTTGATATTGTCTAAATATGCTCCAATTTTTTTATTTCTTTTGTAATTTGCTTTTATTGAGTTTATATGAACATTTATAGTCATTAAAGCAATATTTGATTGCCATTCATCTATTTTCTTTTCAGCATCTTTTTCAATAGATTTTATTTCTGCTAATGCTTGAAAAATTTGCTCTTGAACTAAGCTAGAACGTTCCTCAAATTCTTTTTTTATACTTTCATCTAGTTCTTCAAATTCTTCTTCTGCAAGTGTTCTACCATCTAATACTGGCATCATATACACGCCATTTTCTGTTGATTTTACCTGAAACCCTTGTATCATTGTTTTTTGATTTAATTTATTTAAAAGATTCTCCCTTTTTTCATCGTATTCTTGCTTTATTATTTGTTTTTCTTTTTCAAAATCATCATTATTAAATGTTTTTTTTATGTCTCTTCTTACATCTTTTACAAAACCTTCCATTGTTGATCTAAATACTTTTCCTTGTCCTGCTGGAAAAGATACTGCTATTGGTTCATTTGGATTTTCAAAATTATATATATATACCCAATCATTTGGAACCTTTTCTTTTTGTGCTTTTTTTTCTAAGAATTTTTTTGTGTACATTGTTTTTCCAACACCTGAAGGTCCTTCTAAATATAAATTATATCCTTTTATATCTATATCTGTTCCAAATTCTAATGCTTTTATCCCTCTTTCTTG